>JALWBF010000035.1:17852-41098 GCA_027016055.1 Archaeoglobaceae archaeon
ATCTTCTAACCCAAGTGTGCGTGTCGACGATCCAAAGATCAACATCAAAATGGGGCTCAATCGTTCTTCTAATAACTTCCGCACTTTTTATAGTTGTAATCCAAACAACTCTATCAAAATCAGGAAGGAATTTGAATATCATTCTTGTTTTTCCCGTTCCCGGCTCACCTATAATCAGAACATCGCCCATCCCTCATCCCTCGAACGATTGTGTTTTTATTTTTAGCTGTATTTAAAGACTGCTGTTTAATGATGACTTTCAAGCTTCATTTGGTATATAAAACACGGTCAAACTACGAATTCATAAACCTTTCGAGTCTTCTTATAAATTCTTCGATGTTGCTTCGTGATGTTGCGTAGCTGACCCTTACCCAGTTCTTATATGCCACCCCAAAAGCTTCTCCCGGCGTTACGGCTACGAACTCTTTTTTCAGCAGTTCTTCGCTGAACTTAACGCCATCCATTCCGACTTCCATGAACAGATAGAAGGCTCCTTTCGGCGGAGCGTAGCTTATTCCGAGCTCATCCAAACCTTTAACAAGAATGTCCCTTCTGGCTTTGAATTCCTTCACCATCTCCTCAACGAAGCTCTGATCACCCTTCAAAGCAGCTACTCCGGCGTATTGAACGAACGATGTCGGATGACTTACCGAGTGCGACTGGATCTTATTCATGTCCTTTATTATCTCCTCCTTCGCAACGGCATAACCCAAACGCCAGCCCGTCATCGAATAAGCTTTTGAGAACCCGTTTATCGTTATAGTCCTTTCGAACATGTCATCGAATGAAGCTATGCTTATGTGCTCCCCCTCAAACACTATCTTCTCGTAAATTTCGTCCGAAAGAACGAGGAGATCGTGATCCACAGCGATATCTCTAACCTTCTTCAGAAACTCTTTCGGATAAACGACGCCTAGGGGATTGCTAGGAGTATTTATTATGATCATCTTCGTTTTGGGAGTTACGTATTCTTCTATGGGTGCGTCTTCAAATCCCTCGGCATGGGGAACCCAAACGGGCTTTCCTTCCGCCATAAGTATGCATGGTTCGTAGCTGACCCAAGAAGGATCGAGAAGAATCACCTCGTCACCCTTCTCAATCGTAGCCATTATTGCTTCGAAAATCGCATACTTGGCTCCCGGAGTAACTATGATGTTGTCCGGTTTCGCAGGAATGCGGTTCTCGTTCTGAAGCTTCTCGGCTATGGCTTCCAAAAGTTCCGGAATTCCCCTCGTAGGAGTGTAGAAGACCTTTCCTTCATTTAGAGCTTTAATAGCGGCATCAACGATGTGCTTCGGCGTAACGAAATCCGGCTCGCCGACGCTCATGTTTATTACTGGCTTTCCCTGCTTTGCAAGCTCTTTAGCTATCGCAGAAATCCTCAGCGTTGCTGAGGGCTTAATCCCACTAAGTCTATCGACCATGCGATTGAGAATCACTTCACATATGTTTAAAAATTTTATCTTTTTGTAAAATATACTACTTAAAATATTTTAATAAATTTATTTTTTCTCTTTAGATTTGTCGTATTCCCTAAGCCTTTTAACTAGCTTAACAGCCGCTTCGACGGCTCTCTTCGCGTAATCCACTCTTTCCTGTGCCGCCAATCTACCCATGCCCGGACCTGCTATTCCCAAAGTTACGGGTTTGTTGTATTCCAAGCTCAGATCCATGATCTTCCTTGCAGCATGCTGGGCTACGACCTCATCGTGCTCCGTTTCCCCTTCTATGATACTTCCGATTGTAACCACAGCATCCACATCTCCCTTCTCAAGAATTCTCTTCACGGCAATGGGGACATCGAAGGCCCCGGGAACCCTTATCACATCTGTTATTTCCGCACCCAAAAATTCGGCGTGCTCCCTGGCAAGAATTTCCATCATATAAGTTATATCCCTGTTGAACTCCGCAACCACCATTCCGAGCCTGATCTTTTCCATAATTTGCAGAGCTTCGGAACGGTATATATTGATTTTTTGTTTCGTTCGAATTCCAAGAATAGTATTAATAAAATTTTAATATAAAACGAATTAAATAACACAAAAATTAAATTGCCGGAACCCTCTTCTTCAAAGCCGGCGGGCGGGGCTTCATCAAAATCCTGTTACCGCACTTTGTGCATTGTATCAGATTTCTCTCCAAATCTACATCAACTTCAGCACCGCAAACCAGGCATATGTATGTGCCCAATTCCGACACCCCCTTATTTTCCTATCTGCTCAAGAATCTTCGTCGCAGCAAACGGGACATAGCAGCCTCCGGCAAACTTGTATCCGCAGGCTTTGCACTCCCAGATACCCGATCCGACTCTCTTAACAGCCATCTTTCCGCATCTCTTGCATACATACTTCCGCCTCTGAAGCTCCTCGATCTTGACTATCATCCTCCTAACTCTAAGTCCGTATCTTGGCCCGAATCTTCCTGCCATTTTTACCTTCTTTGTTCTTGCCATACCAAAAATTCTGCACGAAATCAACATTTAATACTTTCGTTGAAATAGATCGACGGATTAGACTTGATAACATCGGGCAAACTGGAAGCTCATGAGTATTTCATCATCATAGCCAACAATCGTAAATATTTTAAAGTTGAATCTTATTCAGAATGGAGATGTTCAGACCTATCTGCAAGACAAATGATATTAGGAGAGAAAATAAAACTGTAGACATAGTAAAGAGAAGGGGAGTAATAATCGCGAACAAGGTTCATCTTAAAAAGTATCCGATAGACAACCCCGTCACTATTTTTAACGCATCGATAATGGTCGACGAAGACGAACTGATAGTTTACGGTAGAATAGTCTTAGGATACTTCACGTATGCAAGTGCCATTGCTGAATTTAGAGTCCCTATAAGGGATGTTTTCAACAATCTCTTCACATGTCACTACACGGCTGAGATAATACTTTATCCGAATAACAAATTTGACCTCTGGGGCGTTGAAGATCCGAGAGCTTACGAAATAGACGGTAAATGGCTAATAACCTACAGCGGTAGAACCGTGAACTACTTCGATCCTTCGATAAGGGTGGAAAGAACTTTACCCGTTACCGCAATTCTTGATAAAGACGGCTGGCGAAAACTCTGCGTTTTTAGATTGCCCGAAGCTCTGAGGGGATTTTTGATCAGTGATAAGGATGCATTTCTGGTTAAGATGAAGGACGGTCTGAAGCTTTTCCACAGACCGCATATGAGGGACGAAAGGTTTTACTTAGCCATGAGCGATGTTCCGGAGGATATATTCAGTTTTAATGAGTTTAGGGATATAAGTGTAAGGGATACCGTGCTCGTTTTGGAGCAGGCTAAGTTTGAAGACAAAATAGGCTGGGGAACTCCACCAGTTAAAGTTGATGGGGAATACCTGTTCCTACTCCACAGCGTGGATGCGGAGACGAAAGTATATAGGGTGTTTGCGATACTTATGAACGATAACGCCGAAGTTACCGCAGTTACTCCTTATTACATCATGGAACCGAAGGAGAGCTATGAAGTTTACGGAGACAGACCGTTTACAGTATTTCCCTGCGGTGCCCAGCTTATAGACGATACCCTAATAATATCATACGGTGCCGGGGATTCCGCAATAGGTATCGGCGAAATCGACGCATCGGAACTTATGTCGATACTGGATTCGAACAGAATAGAATGAGTGCCCGGACCCGGATTTGAACCGGGGACTACGCGGTCTTCAGCCGCGCGCTCTCCCTGGCTGAGCTACCCGGGCTCACACTATTATTGAACAGAAGGGTATTTTTAATTTTTGGTTTTCCAGACCGGAATTTTCCACTATAATTTATTATTATGAAAAATTCAATTATAGATATTTAAAGATGATCCAAACTAAAAGATCGCCCATTAAGATGGCAACGACGAGTCCGGCTGTCATAAATATGAGGAAAGGCAGAGCTGGAGTAACCCAAATCCTATCGACTATTCCCCTTTCCTTGGCTTCCTTCAACCTTTTCAGCATCAACTCGTCCGGCTCGATTCCTCTAACAACTCTAACGATGTTCCAGTTTTCATCGACGTATTCAAGCAGATTGTGGAACTTCGGAATTCTATCCGCATCCACTTTGAATCCTATGAATCTGTATATCAGCCTACCGTCTCTCTCCTTCAAATTTCGGATTAACATAATCAAAGCCAAAATCGGAGCCACTATTACCGAATTGGATAGAACAGAAAATGCAAAGATCCCTATCCCGGTGTTGAGAATGGGAAACATTCCAATCCTCGGATAGATGGGGAACATAACGGAGAGGGCTATCAAAGCTTTCGCATCCGCTCCTCCGAAGCCGGCAACGTAGAACATGAAGTTTGCAAGGGCAAATATTATGATGAACTGGAGAATCGCTATCGATACGTTGTAAGGATCGATAAAATACTGTATGGCATCCAAGAAAATCCCAGAGATTACCATGAAAACCCAAAGTCCATCCGGAACCTCCCTCTCCCTAAGATCGTGGATACTCGCTTTTGTAAATACCGCAAGCGTTATAAGGACCTTGATGATATTTATCAAGCTCGACACCTGTATAGCTCGATTAGATCCGAAATAATCGCACTCGCGGTTTCCTTGCTTCCGGCTCCTTTTCCAACAACAACCACATCTCCGGCTAAATCCGTTTTGATCAAAGCCGCATTTAGCGTTCCGCTTATTGCAAGCGGATGCTGAATCGGAATCAAACGGGGTGAAACCCTTAGAATCCCCTCGACCTTATCTACTTCAGCTATCAGTCTTATCGTGTATCCCTTATCCATCGCAACCTCGAAGGCTTCGGGCGTTATGTTCGTAATTCCAACCCTCTCCACATCCTCGAATTTTACATCCATACCCATGAGCGAGTTCGCAATTATAACGAGCTTAGCCGCCGCATCTATTCCTTCCACATCGTAAGTCGGATCAGCTTCGGCAATTCCGAGCTCCTTAGCTTCGGCTAAGATCTGATCGTATGTCAGCTTCTCCTTCTCCATCCTCGAAAGGATGTAGTTGCACGTTCCGTTCAGAATTCCCTTAATTGCGTATATCTCGTTTCCGGCCAAGTCGTTCCTTACAAGCTTTATTATCGGCATAGCACCGCCCACAGTTGCTTCGAACATGAGCCTCGCATCTTTTCTGTAAGCCAAATCCGCAAGCTCTCTGTAGGCTACAACCAAAGGCCCCTTGTTGGACGTTATTACGTTTATCCCCCTTTTCAGGCATTCCTTGATATGCGTTAACCCCGGCTCACCGTTTTCTATGTTCGTAACCGTAACCTCTATGCAGACGTCGAAATCCAAGGAATTTATGACGTCCAAAGTCGTTATTCCTTCAGGCAGATGTTTCCTCCTTCTCTTTATCTCAAGGGCTTTAGATAAATCTATTCCTTTCTCGTCAGCGATTCCCCCTTTCGAATCCGTTACAGCTACAACCCTAAAATCTCCTATTAGCCTTCTCAGAGCTTCTCTCTTCTTCAGCAGAACCTCAGCTACACCTTGCCCGACCGCTCCGAATCCGAAGATAGCTATCTTTATCATTGCAACTCCAAAGGCTCTATTACGGTTATATCCTTTTCCCTACACGTTTTCTTCAAAATATCTATCGCCTTCTTAAGATTCTCCTCATTCGTTGCTGAAATTGTTATCATGGCAGTTGAAGGCTGATTCAGCTGGGGCATGCTTATGTGCATGTCGACAACTTCCGCAAATCCGGTGGAATCTATCCTGTTTATCGTATCTCCCAAATCTGTATGTATGATGTGTCCTATGAGCAGAAGGGATGTCGTTGCGGTAAGTCTTACTTCGTTGTAGCTCCTAATTATAACCCCGTTTCTCCTTATCGCTTCGATCAGATCCTCAACCTTCCTCTCATCTATCTGAATTGTTATTTCCACGGGAATCCTCTTCAGAGGTGTTATCTTATCCCTCTGATGATACACGCTGACTATGTTACCTCCAAGCCTCGAAATAGGTTCCAGGGCTTTTAAAAGCTGTCCCGGTTGATCCTTAAGCTCAACCACTATCGTCATCAGCATATATCGGGACACCCTCTCGTTCCGTCAGCTTTCTGAATTCCTCCATCAGCATCTTCGTTATCTTGCCCGGCTTTCCGTCTCCAACTATCCTTCCGTCTATCCAAGTTATCGGACATATCTCCGCAGCTGTTCCGGTTACGAAGATCTCGTCTGCAGTGTATAGGTCGTATAGACTTATGTTTGCCTCTTTAAACGGAATTCCAAGCTTCTTTATAAGCTCTATTACCACCTCTCTTGTTATCCCCTTGAGGTTGTTTATAGTTGGGGGTGTAATAACTTCGCCGTTCTTAACTATGAATATGTTGTCCCCGCTTCCCTCACTCACGTAGCCGTTGTGATCCAAGAATATCGCCTCATCTCCGCCCTTCGCATTTGCTTCGATCTTTGCAAGGATGTTGTTCAGATAATTCAGAGATTTTATGTTCGGCGGAAGGGAGTCGATGGCGTTTCTTCTAACCGCTACTGTCACAGCTTTAAGTCCTTTCTCGTATAGATCGCCATAGAGTCTTCCCCAAGGTTGGGCTATGACTATAATAGAAGGCTTACCGCATTTCCTCGGATCCAAGCCGAGGTCTCCGATACCCCTCGTCACGATCGGTCTTATGTATGCATCCCTTAGCTTGTTTCTCCTAAGCGTTTCGAGTATTATTTCCATGAACTCCTCCTTCGAGATGGGAATCTGCAAATCGATCGCCTTTGCGGAATCGTATAGTCTGTCTATATGTTCCTTAAGCTTAAAGACCTTGCCGTTGTAGGCTCTAATCCCCTCAAAAACACCATCCCCGTAAAGGAATCCGTGGTCAAAAACGCTTATCTTAGCCTGAGTCGCTGGAACGAATTCACCGTCGATATAGACGAGCAAATCCTCCTCGAGCATTGATATTAAGGTCATTGATAAATATAATAAACTTTCGTTAACTTTGCTTGTTAAATCTTAGCAAAGCATCGATATCTGTCTTACTTCAATTCATTAACTTACATATAAATACTAAACCTTCTTAAACTTAGATATGAAAAAGCCTACGCAGTCATGCAAATGAGGGAAAGTGCGGACGACCTTATCCCAAAACGGAAACTCCCTATTTCTGAACCTCCTGATTCCTCTAACACCTACTACCGGTTTCACATCTTCAACCTTAAAGAATTGGGATGCAAATAGGGCGTTTTCCTCGTTCTCATCGAAGGTTATCGAGCAAGTGGAATAAACCAAGATTCCACCTTCATTAAGGTTCTTAAATGCGTTTTTTATCATACCCCTCTGAACCTTGATAGTTTCCATGTATTTCCTTCTGTCGAATCTCCACTTTACGCACGGATAATTTCTAAAGCTTCCCGTGGAAGAACATGGGGGATCAACGAGAACCTTATCTACACCACCGACGTAAAACTTCGTTCCATCCGCAAGCTTATACTCGATATTTCTAACGCCCAAAACCTTCATCTTGGACTTCATCCTCCTGAGTCTATCCTCGGAATTATCCACAGCTATTATCTTTCCTTTGTTCTCCATCAGCATCGCTATGTGGCTTGCCTTCAAGCCCGGAGCTGAAGCGAGATCGAGTATAACTTCATCCGGCTGTGGATTCAAAACGTGAGCAACTAAGGCTGATGCTAAATCCTGAATCACGAACTTTCCTTCAGCATGCCAGTCGAGAGAAGCCGGAGCCCTTTCGTATGAAACAACCTTGAAAACCTCTGGCAAAGGAGTTTCTTCGACTTCGACCTTGTTCTGTTCGAGATATCTCCTAACTGACTCAATCGATGCTTTTAATTCGTTAACTCGAATGTAAACCGCCTGCTTTTCGTTGTTCGCCATCATTAGTTTCACAGCTTCTTCTTCCCCAAGCAGTTCGATTGCGTATTTGACGAACCACTCGGGATGATAGTATTTCAGTGCAAGATACCTTATCTTATCCTTCTCCTTCAGCTTATCGATCTCATTCAAATCGACGAGTTCGGCCCTTCTTAAAACCGCATTTGCCAAAGACGCAAGCTTATCTCCGAATCTGCGCTTGACTATCCTAACGATCGAATCAGTGGCGAGAGCCGGATGGACACATTTGAAGTGCATCTCGTAAACGCCAATCCTGATCAGGTTTCTGAAGAGTGGATCGAGCTCCTCGATCTTTTTACCCTTCAAACACCTCGATATGATGTAATCTATTATGTTCTTTCGCTTCTCAGTTTCAAATACATAAGCGTGAATACTTGCCCTTATCTTGTAATCCAATTTCATTCCCGAAAGTCCCTTCTTTAAAGCTTCCTTTTCCGAGAGGAGGGTCTCGTCAACTATCTTCAAGACCTCCGCAGCCACCTCTTGTGTGTATATCATAGAACTACCATCTGAGCGTGCCAGCAATCACCGATCTTCAAAACGTTCTCCTTATCTATTAGCCCCATCCTTATGGCAAGTTCGACCGCTTTTTTCCCGGTTATATTCGCTATGGTCGCCATCCTCAAAGCCCTCTTTACATCCTCCTCCCCAACATCCTTCTCGCCGTAGAAGCTCTCCTTGACTTCGATCTTCAGATCTCCCTCTCTGAAAGTCTTTCCTACTATATCCGAATCGCAAACCGCTACGAGCACCTCCCCCTTAACCCTGTATATCTTAAGTCTAAACATTAAGACCCCTCGCCGGATACTTCGCTCCGCAAGCTAGGCATCTTATCATCAAAACCCTTTCCTCCCTTATAAATTCCGTATCCGGCGCTCCGCACTCTCTGCAGATCACAAACCTCCTTACGTAGTCGTCAATTTCCTTCTGGACATCATCTTCGGTAAACTTACCTTGCAAGACGAGCCTTCCAGCTTCCAAAAATCCGGCGGTTCCCAACGATTTTACCAAGTATTTCGACAGATGCTCTTCACTTCTATTGAGCGTTTTCGCAATCTGGGAGAAGTTCTTGATGATCGTTCTGCTACCTTCCCTCTGAACCCTAACGCGGGGAATTTCAAATCTTTCACTTCTAACGACCTTCTTCTTAGGCAACTCAGCCAGAGCTCTTTCAAGCAACTCTTCATAGCTTCTCATAATCAACAGATCGGCAAGCGAATAGATAAGCGTAACGGATGGAAATCGATTTATATTCGAAGAATAAATTGTCTGTGATGAGACTGATACTGACTTTGGCGATCTTGCTCATGCTGACGGTTCCGGTTTCGGCTTGGGTTCATCCTCCGGGATACGGAGAGATCTGCTTTCCGTGTCACGACTTAATAATACCGAAAAACGAGAAGATAAAAAAGCTGTCTGGATGTAGGTGCCACAGTCTCGATATATGGAGGGGAAAAAAGATAGATATGGACAAGCTTGACAAGCTTCACGGCAACAACATATGCATAAAGTGCCATATAGGGCCGGAATACAACGAAAGCAACATAGGAATAAGGGAGATACACATACCGCACGAAAACCTAAATTGCTCTGTATGTCACGGAGCGGGATTTGTTTCAAATCCCGGCACTAAAGACTGCCACTACTGCCATAAAGGCGGAATCCACGAAATTCACGGTGACATCTTAATGGACATATGCGAATTCTGCCATGGGAAGGTTATATACAAGTTTATGAAATCAGCAAGTAAGGAGATAGGGATCAACGCTACAAAGACCGAAAAAGTTGAAAAAGCAAAGCCGTTCTCACTCTTTGACATAATCAAAAGCATATTCAGCTTCTTAGGAGGTCTGATATGAATAGAACAATTTTATTTATAATAATCATTTTGCCAGTGGTTTTAGCTTCGGGATGCATCCATGAGTCGAAGCTTCCGGCTATAAAGGTTGTGTTCATGCATTACGACATCAAAGGTCATCACATTTTAAAGATAAAGAAGGTTGAACCGGCATTTATAACCAAAAAGGAGGCTCCGACTCTGTATCCTTGGTATAACACACCGTTTCCAAGCATAATTTTGTTCGCTTACGATTGGAGGGGTGGAAAGCTACAGTTCGTGACACCATCGACATGTCTCCCGATAGAGACGGAGGGGGACAACATAACAGCCTACATCGGATTTAAGGATCCGAGGCACGTTCCGAAGAAGGGTGACGGAATTTTGGTTATAGTTCAGGTTGCAGATAAAAGGGGAAGGGTTCTTGCATCGGATGAAGCCATGTTCGTTTGGAATGTAACTTGGAAACCATAACGCAAACATTTTATCGCAGATCGATGTAGCAACATCAATGGAACCGGATGTAATCATTGGCTTGGAGGTTCACGTTCAGCTTAACAAGCTCAAGACCAAGATGTTCTGCTCCTGTCCTTTAGATTACCACGAGGACGAGCCGAATACGCACGTATGCCCCGTTTGCTTAGGCTTACCCGGTGCGATGCCGGTAATTAACAAGGAAGCGGTCAAGGCTGCGATAAAGGTAGCTTTGGCTTTGCATGCGGAAATTCAGCCCTTCACGGTTTTCGACAGAAAGAATTACTTCTATCCCGATCTTCCGAAGGGATTCCAGATAAGCCAATACGATCGCCCCTTAGCCTTGGGAGGTTACGTCACGATCGAAACTGAAGAGGGAGAGAAGAAGATAACGCTAAAGAGGATACATATGGAAGAAGATCCGGGAAAGCTTACGTATAAAGGATCGATCACGACGGCAAAATACTCCTTAATCGATTACAACCGTTCAGGAGTTCCACTGCTCGAGATAGTTACGGAACCCGTTATGCACTCTCCGAAGGAGGCGAGATTGTTCCTCAACAAGCTGAGGATAATCTTGGAGTATCTCGACGTCTTCGACGGAAGCTTAGAAGGGGCTATGAGGGTTGATGCGAACGTATCAATAAAGGGTGGAGGAAGGGTTGAGATAAAGAACATATCATCGTTCAAGGGGGTTGAGAGGGCTCTTAGCTACGAGATAGCGAGGCAGAAGAATCTGATTAGAATGGGGAGGAAGGTAGAAAGGGAAACGAGGCACTTCGATGAGGTCAACAACATAACCGTCTCTTTGAGAACGAAGGAGGAGGAGCATGATTACAGATACTTCCCCGAACCCGATCTTGTGCCGATATACACGGCTGAACTCGTTGAGGAAGTTAAGGGAACTCTTCCAGAGATGCCTGAAGAAAAGAGGGAAAGGCTGAAGGCTCAATACGGTATAGGAGACAACTTCGCAAAAGTTTTGGTTTTGGATAAGGTAATGGCTGACTACTTTGAAGAAGTTGCGAGCATGGTGGATCCGAAGTTGGCGGCAAGCTGGGTCGTTGATGTGCTGAGGGGCGAGCTGAACTACAGAAGCAAGGACTTCAGATTCGCCTACGAGAGGCTTAAGCCGAATGAATTCGCGAAGTTGCTTAAGTATTTGAAGGAGGAGAAGATTACGGAAAAGGGAGTAGTTGAAGTCATAAGGACTAAGCTCGATCACGGTGGAGATATCGATGATATAATCAAGAAGAAGGGATTGTTCGCGATTCCGAAGGATGAGATCGAAAGATTGTGCAGGGAAGCTATCGAGAAGAATCCGAAGGCTGTTGCGGATTACAAGAGCGGCAAGAAGAAGGCTCTGGACTTCTTGGTTGGATACGTCATGAAGGCTACGAGGGGAAGGGCAAATCCAGCCGAAACGGCACAGATGATAAAAGCCATGCTCGAGAATTTATGAATTGAACCCCCGTCTGGGACCACTCCGTCATCGCTCGCAGACCGTTTCATAGCTACGGAGTGGAAGGGTCGGTTGTTGTTAACCATCCATTGCTAATATATTTTGCCGTATCGAAAGTGTTATTCTTTTGAGAACCAAACATCAAAAATGAAACTTAAGCTAACGATAGCAACATACGCGGCGATAGTTCTGGTTAAGTTAGTATGCTACGTTATTACCGGATACCTCGCGATGCTTGCGGAAGCCCTACACAACGTCGTCGACGTTTTAGTATTCTCTACCCTGCTATACTCGGAGAAAATATCCGCAAAGCCCGCCGATCAACTTCATCCATTAGGACACGGACTAGCGAAAAATCTGAGCGGAGTTGTAGTTGCCGTTGTATTTATAACGGTCGTAGCTTTCGAACTCTTTTTGGAGGGAATCGAAAGGATTCTGCATCCTTCAGCCGGCAAATACCCGGAGTTCGCAATAATCGTTCTTATTTTGACCGTATTGCCGTCAATACTCCTGACGTTGATCTACCGCGGCGAGAGGAGTTCGACGGAAGAATCAGCTTTTGCGGAGTTGTTAAACGACATAGCCTCATCTCTCGGAGCGATCTCCGGAATATACTTCAGCCAGATTGGATATCCCATCGCCGACGGCTTGGCATCCATCTTCATAGCAATGCTGATAAGCCTAAACGGCTACAGACTTTTCAAAACAAACGCAAGCTATTTGCTCGGAAGGAGTCCGGACGAAAGCTTTTACGAGAGGGTCAAGGATATCGCAGAGTCGTTTCCAGAGGTTGAAGACGTCCACGATATCATAGCGATATACATGGGTGAGAACAAAATCCACTTGGATATGCACGTAACGGTCGATGGCTCGATGAGTGTTAGGGAGGCTGATGACTTGACGGCAAGAATTGCTAGGAAGATTCTGCAAGAAATACCGGAAGTCGCATACGTTCTAATTCACGTTTGTGCCGAGAAGGGTAAAGAATTCAAAACGACATACGATTCGGTTATGAGAAGGGTCTTCAAGATGTAGCCCGTCTGGAGCCCACGGGACATCATGCTTCTCAGTCCCGCCGGGTTCTAACGGGCATACATTGTTTGCTGAATGGAAAGATATCTTTTTCGCATCAACATTTTTATACTTAATCGACCATTTTTACATCAATGGAAGCCGAGATCTGGGTCGAAAAATACAGACCGAAAACGCTCGATGAGGTCGTAGGGCAGGATGAGGTTATTAAGAGGCTCAAGAGTTACGTTCAAAAGAAGAACATCCCCCACCTGCTTTTTGCCGGTCCTCCGGGAACTGGAAAAACCGCTACCGCCATCGCCTTGGCAAGGGATTTATTCGGCGAAAATTGGCGAGATAACTTCATAGAGATGAATGCTTCAGTAACCCCAGACACACCTATCCTCGTAAGAATCAACGGAGTGATCAAGAGAACTACGTTTGAAGAGATCGATAGAATGTTTTTCAAAGACGAAAAAGAAGAATATGTGGTTCCGATCAATTTGGAAACTCTAAGCTTCCGCGAAGATGTTGGATTCTACCCTGTTTCGTTCATAGCAAGACATAAAGCCGATAGGATTCTGAGGATAAGGTTCGAAGGCGGAGAGGTAAAAACAACGCCAGATCACTCAGTCATGGTTCTGAATGAAAAGGGAGAGATAGTCCCTAAGAGAGCTGATGAACTCAAGAAGGGCGACTTTCTGCTGTCGTTTAAGAAATGCTTAGAGGGCTCGGAGCTATCGATAAATCTGCTGGAATATCTGCAGGGCTACAACAACCCGAAGCTAAGAACCGTGCTGACGGAGTTCCCAATCAACGGGCAGACTTGGATAATGGGACTATTTTTGGCTGAAGGCTGTCTGAGTTTTAGAAATGGAGCTTCTGGACAAGTAATATTTACAGTATCGGCAAAAGAGCGGGAACTAATTGAACGAGCAAAGAGCTTCGGTTGCGTTTTTGGCATTTCGATATACACCCAGCCGGCATATTCCGGCTTTGATAGAAGTAGAGCATCAGCAGTTCACGTTAAACTTCTGAATAATCAGCTCGCAAGGTTCTTCAGAGATATCTTCAGCGGGTATGTAGCAAGATCAAAGAGAGTTCCGGAGATAATATTCAACACAACCCTCCAGAACAGACTTTCGTTCCTAATGGGCTACATGGGTGATGGATGTGGAACTTGGGGAAGATACTTAACCTCCGTATCTAAGGACATACTGATAGACATCGCTTGGCTCGGTAGGATTTCCGGTTTAGAGACATCGGTGTTCGATAGAGAAGTAAGACTCGTTTGGGATGCGTTCTCATACGTAAGATCAGGGCTACTCCCAGTTGAGCCGTTTAAGAGGTTCTTCAAGCAGATAGACGGAAAGATAGACATCAATTGGAAGTATCTACTTAGACATCAACTCTACAGCGGAAAGAGAAGAGTTAAGAAGTCTACACTGCTGAAGATTCTGAAAGCTATTAGAACTGAAGAGCTGGATGAGGAAGAAAGGATGACGTATTTGAGACTCAAAGCTTTAGCTGAATCCAGCCTGTATGCTGTGGAGATCAAGGAGATCGAAAAGATTAGCTACGATGGATGGGTTTACGACTTCAGCGTTCCTAATTCAGAGGTGTTCTTCGGCGGAACAGCACCCGTTTTATTGCACAACTCGGATGAAAGAGGTATAGATGTAGTTAGACACAAAATAAAGGAGTTTGCGAGAACCGCTCCAATAGGTGGTGCTCCTTTCAAGATCATATTTTTGGATGAGGCCGACGCTTTAACGGCTGATGCACAAGCGGCGTTGAGGAGAACGATGGAGATGTATTCGAGAACGTGCAGATTCATACTGAGCTGCAACTACGTAAGCAGAATCATAGAGCCTATACAGTCGAGATGTGCCGTATTTAAGTTCAAACCGGTTCCGCCGGAGGCTATGAAGAAGAGACTGCTTGAGATAGCTGAAAAGGAAGGCTTGAAGATTACCGAGGACGGGCTCGAAGCACTGATTTATATAGCGAACGGAGACTTCAGAAAGGCTATAAACGCTCTGCAAGGTGCGGCAGCCTTCGGAGAGGTCATCGATGCTGAAGCGATATATCAGATAACCGCCACAGCTCGTCCGGAAGAAGTTAAGAAACTGCTTGAGACGGCTTTGGAAGGCAAGTTTATGGAAGCCCGACAGATGCTCGACAGAATGATGGTAGAATACGGAATGAGCGGGGAAGATGTGGTTTCACAGCTTTTCAGAGAGATAATAGCTTCGAAGATGGATGAAAAGACGAAGGTAATGTTAATAGATAGGCTCGGCGAGATAGATTTCAGGCTTACCGAAGGAGCTCATGATAGAATTCAATTGGATGCATACTTGGCATATCTCGCAACGATCGGTAAGCGGAGGAAGGAATCTTAAGTATGACTGCAGAAAGGAAGAAGACGAGAATAGCCGGATTGCATACGGACAATTCAAAGCCGGTTGCCGGGGAAGAGATCACAATCGCCGGTTACCTGCAATTTTACGATAAGAAGGCTAAGAGATGGGAACCGCTGAGAGCTTGGGTTAAGCTCTACATAGACGGGATAGAAGTTGACAGAACCGCAACGAAGCCTAACGGCAGTTTCGAATTCCGCTATTCATCGAACATAACGGGCAGGAAGAAGGTCGAGGTCAGATTCGCCGGCGACGAAAGGTTTAAGCCCTGCAAAAAGGAGATTTCAATCGAAGTCATAACGCAAGAGAAGAGGGAAAGGACGGAAAGGCTTGCAAAGCTCGCTCTCTTAATTCTTTTCATTTTGATCGTAATAGTTTTCGTTTTGTCGATGGTTATACCGAAGGTGTAATATGAAAGGACTGCCTCCAGCTTTAAAGAGGAAGAAAAGATACATAGCCTTTGAACTCGTCAGCGAAAGCTATGTCGATGAAAAAGAATTTATATCTTCGCTTTGGAAAACTATGCTGTCTCTGTTCGGCGAAATAGGCTCTGCCCATTGCGGAATATGGCTTGAATATTTTGACGGAAGGAGAGGAATTTTAAGATGTAATAGGGAAGCTCTGAATAAGGTTAAAGTAGCATTAACGCTAATAAGCAGAGTTGGAGATGTCGATATAATTCCCAAGATATTGGGGGTTAGCGGAACAATTAAAAAGTGTAGAAAGAAGTATCTGGAGGTGTTAAAAGATGCATCTACCTCAGATGGGATACGACAGAGCGATAACGGTATTTAGCCCGGACGGAAGGCTGTTCCAAGTCGAATATGCAAGAGAGGCTGTAAAGAGGGGGGCAACCGCAATAGGAGTCAAGACGAAGGAGGGAGTCGTTCTCGTAGCGGACAGAAGGGTCGCAAGCAGATTGCTCGAACCGGATACGATAGAAAAGATATACAAGATAGACGATCACATATGCGCGGCAACATCGGGCTTGGTAGCAGATGCAAGGGTTTTGGTTGACAGGGCGAGGCTTGAGGCTCAGATAAACAGGCTAACATACGATGAACCGATAAGCGTTAAGGAGCTTGCGAAGAGGATATGCGACTTCAAGCAGCAGTTCACCCAGTTCGGCGGTGTTAGACCCTTCGGAGTTTCCCTGCTAATCGCCGGAGTAGATGAAAAACCCCGTTTATACGAAACGGATCCGAGCGGTGCTCTTTTGGAATACAAAGCAACGGCAATAGGGGCTGGGAGAAACGTCGTGATGGAATACTTCGAAAAGGAGTATGACGAAAACATGAGCTTGGACGAGGCGATAATTAAAGCGATGGTTGCGATGGGTAAGGCTATAGAGAGCGAGCTCACGCCCGAAGGGGTGGAAGTCGGCTTGGTTAGCGTTAAGGATAAGTTGTTCAGATCTCTTAGCATAGAGGAGATAAAGCCATACGTAGATAAGGCCAACGAGATAATTAGGGAAGAGTTAAAGAAGCAGTCGTAAGGAGGGATTGCAATGGTTTCCTTGGAGAAGGCAGTGATCGCAAGGCTGAGAAAAGCCGGAGAGACATTCGAAGTTCTCGTAGATCCATACCTTGCGAGGGATCTTAAGGAAGGTAAGGATGTCGATTTCGAGCAGTTGCTAGCCGTTGAAGAAGTGTTTAAGGATGCAAGAAAGGGAGATAGGGCTTCTAAGGAGGAACTGCAAAAGGTATTCGGAACCACGGACATACAGAAGATCGTCAGGACGATCATTGAGGAAGGGGAGGTTCAGATAACTGCCGAGCAGAGAAGGGAGATGCTCGAACAGAAGAGGAGGCAGATCATAGAGTTCATAAGGAGGAACGCCGTTGATCCGAGAACCGGAGCTCCTCATCCTCCCGCAAGAATAGAAAGGGCTCTTGAGGAGGCTAAGGTGCACATAGACATATTCAAATCCGTTGAGGCTCAGATAAAGGATATAGTCAAAGCTTTAAAACCTATTTTACCGCTGAGGTTTGAGGAGATCGAAATAGCGATAAAGATACCTCCGGAATATACGGGAAAGGCAATCTCAGCACTCTATTCTTTCGGAAACATAACGAAGGAGGAATGGCAGAGAGACGGTAGCTGGATATGCGTCATGAGAATTCCAGCTGGAATGCACGGTGACTTGATGGATCTTTTGGGTAAGATTACGAAAGGAGAGGCTTTAACCAAAATCCTGAGGAGGATACAGCTATGATAAGCAGAAAGATAGTTTTACCGGGGGATCTCGTTTCGACTAATCCGAAAACTGCTGGAGCTGGCACATACGTTGAAGGAGGTAAGGTTTACGCGAGGGTATTGGGACTGCTCGATAAGACGGATACGGGAGTCAGAATAATTCCGCTTAAGGGAAGATACATACCATCCATCGGCGATACCGTTATTGGCATAGTAAAGGAGGTCACGGCAAACGGTTGGATAGTTGACATAAACTCGCCTTACATAGCTTTTCTTCCAATCTTGGAGAATCCGGCAATGAAACCGAACAGAAAGCCGAACGACGTTTTGGATATCGGGGATGCGATAATTGCCAAAGTCATGAACATAGATCCGAAGATGAAGGTAACGCTAACGATGAAGGACAAGCTCTGCAGACCGATTAGAGTCGGCAGAATAGTTGCAATAAATCCGACGAGGGTTCCGAGGGTTATAGGCAGGAAGGGGAGCATGATAAAGCTGTTCAAATCCGAACTGGACATTCAGATAATCGTCGGGCAGAACGGACTGATATGGCTTAACGGGGACAGGAGGAAGGTTTCAATTGCAGAAGAGGCGATATACATAATCGAGCAGGAAGCGCATACTGAAGGATTGACGGACAGAATTACCGAGTTCATAAAGAAGAGGAAGGTTGAGCTCGGTTTAGCAGAGTCGGAAGCTGAGCCGGAAGAATCCAAAAATTCAGAAGAATCGAAGTAAGGTGATCTTATGGAGGAGATAAGGCTGATTGTTGACGGAAAAAGGTTGGACGGAAGGGGTTTTGAGGAGCTCAGACCGATAAAGATAGAAGCGGGAGTTCTGAAGAGGGCCGATGGATCTTGCTACTTGGAGATGGGAAAGAATAAGGTCGTTGCAGCCGTTTATGGGCCAAGAGAAGTTCATCCCAAGCACTTGGAGGATCCGAGCATGGCCATAGTGAGATACAGATACAGCATGGCTCCCTTCAGCGTTGAAGATAGGAAGAGACCTGGCCCGGATAGGAGGAGCATAGAGATTTCGAAGGTAAGCAGGGAAGCTCTCGAACCGGTTATAATGAAGGAGCTTTTCCCACGTTCAGCAATAGACATATTCGTGGAAGTTCTCCAAGCGGATGCTGGCTCGAGAACTGCTTGCCTCAACGCTGCAAGCGTAGCGCTCGTTGATGCCGGAATTCCGATGAGGGGGATGGTTACATCCGTTGCGGTTGCGAAGGTTGACGGGGTTCTGGTTTTGGATCCTATGAAGGAGGAAGATTACTACGGAGAAGCGGATATACCGTTCGCATTTCTAATAAGAAACGGAAAGATAGAGTCGATTACATTATTGCAGATGGACGGAAGGGTTACGGCTGAAGAGCTCAGACGGGCTTTGGAACTTGCTAAGAAGGGGGCTATGCAGATATACCAGCTTCAGAGGGATGCAATCATGAGGAAATACATCAGGGAGGAAGAGGTGGTAGAATAATGCCGGAAGACATATTGATGGAGATAAAGAGGGATTACGTCCTATCAAAGCTTAGGGACGGCGAAAGAATAGACGGAAGAAGGCTCGATGAAATAAGACCCATAGAGATACAAACCGGTTTAATCGCGAAGGCTGAAGGATCTGCTTTGGTTAAGCTCGGGAATACGATGGTAGTTGCCGGAGTTAAGATGCAACCCGGAGAGCCCTTCCCTGATACGCCTGATCAGGGCATAATAATCACGAATGCCGAGCTCGTTCCCTTGGCTTCGCCAACATTCGAGCCCGGGCCACCTGATGAGAACGCCATTGAATTGGCGAGAGTCGTAGATAGAGGAATTAGGCACAGCGAAGCCATAGATCTGTCCAAGCTGTGCATTGAGGAAGGTGAGAAGGTTTGGATAGTATTCATCGATATCTGGGCTCTCGATGACGACGGAAACCTTATGGACGCATCCGCTTTGGCTGCAATAGCTGCATTGCTAAACACAACGGTTCCGGCGGAAAGATTCGAACTCGGCGATAACTTCCCATTGCCGGTTAGAGATCTGCCAATAGCCATAACATCGCTCGTTTTTGAGGATAAGATACTCGTCGACCCTTGCAGGGATGAGCTCAGCATAGGGAAGAACACGATAACGATCACGACGGATCAGAACGACAACATAGTTTCGATTCAGAAGAGCGGTCCTTTCCTTCTTAGTGAGAAGGTCTTCGATAGACTTATAGATATAAGTATAGAAAAGGCGAGAGAGGTTAGAAAGCTTTTAAGGGACGTTTAGTTTTTTAAGACGATCTGCCTGAACTTCTCCATAAGCTTTCTCTTCTCCTCACATTCAACCAAAGCGTGCTCGAGGACTTCCTCTATTCTCGAAACCGGAATTATCTCGATCTTGTCCTTGTGCTCTGAATCAAGCAATACATCATCTAAGTTGTCCTTCGGAATTATGACCTTCTTCAAACCAGCCTGAATGGCAGCTTCAATCTTCTGCGTAACCCCGCCAACCGGCAGAACGTCTCCCCTAACGCTCAGGCTTCCCGTCATCGCAACGCTCTGATCGACCGGAATCCCTTCTAAAGCCGATATGACTGCGGTTGCTACGCTTATGCTTGCGGAATCACCTTCTACTCCTTCATACGTTCCGACGAACTGTATGTGGATGTCGTAGTTCGAGATATCCCTGCCGGTGAACTTCTTGATTATTGCGGAAACGTTCATAACGGCTTCCCTCGCAATTTCCTGCAACCTTCCGGTGGCTATAACCCTTCCCTCTTCCTTGCTTAAAGCCGGCGTGATTTCTGCAATGATCGGAAGAACTATTCCCGCTGACTGACCAATTACTGCTAAGCCGTTCACCCTTCCTATTTCGGCTCCTTCGGTCTTGAAGAGCTTGTAGTCCTTTCTCCTTTCAATGTATTCATCCGCATACTGCTCCTCAATCGTCTTAGCTATCTTCTTGGCCTTAAGCACGTGCTCCAATCTGACGACATCGGAACCTTCGCTCTTAGCGATGTCTCCAGCAGTTCTTACAAGACCCCCGAGCTCTCTGAGTCTGAGCGTTAAATGCCCCCTCCTTCCAGCTCTCCTTCTCGCTTCCCTTATAATTTCAGCGACAGCGTAACGGTCGAAGTGCGGGATTCTGCCGTCTTTAACGACCTCCTGTGCTACGAATCTGACGAGTTTCCTCCTGTTTTCCGGAGTATCCGGCATGGTATCGTTCATGTATATCTCGTATCCGTAACCCTCGATCCTGCTCCTCAAAGCCGGATGCATTCCCATAAGTGCATCCATGTTTCCGGCCGCAACCAGTATGAAGTCGCAAGGGACTGGTTCGGTCCTAACCATCGCACCGCTCGAACGCTCTGATTGTCCGGTAATCGGGAACTTCTTCTCCTGCATCGCTGTAAGTAGCTTCTGCTGAGATTCTATCGTTAGCGTGTTTATCTCGTCTATGTATAGAACCCCCTTATGTGCACGATGAATCGCTCCGGCTTCAACCCTCTCATGTGCCGGAGTTTCCAAGCCGCCAGAGTTCTTAACGAGCAATCCGTTGGCGAGCAGGTTGCCCGTTTCCGTTGTGATGTTGTAGGTTTCCTTAACCTTGAGCGAAACATCGATTTCCTCAAAGTTGTCCCTAATAGACTTTATATAGTTTAGACCGGCTATGAGCTTTTCAGATTTATCCTCATTATATGCTGGCTTGAAAATTTCGATAAACTTCTGAACATTCTTGGGTTTGTGACTTATAAGCAGCCTGAGTAATACCTTACCTCTATTGGTTCTCTTCTCGCTGATACCATTTGACTTAATGCCAAAGAGCCCAAGCATCAATTTTAGATCTTCCAAGAATCTTCTTCTATTTTCGATTAGATCGGGATCGTTCTCGACCGTGACGCTTATTGTCAGTGTTCCCTCTAAGTATCGTTTGTTTCCATAGCTAAAAACGCTTCCATCTGCATCGAATAGACCTCTAATAAATTCAATAATAGCCTTCTCGGAAGTCAAAACGAATTCCGGTATCTTTAACCTCTGTTTGGTCTTCTTCCCAATTGGGAATCCAAGAGCTACAAAGAATCTAATTATCTTGCGATCTGTTGTTCTGAAGATATAGCTACTACCCATAGCTGTATCGTTCTTTCTTATCTCGTATACGAAATCACCGAAGATATATCTTAAGTCCTTAATTATCCTTTCAAGAACCTCCGGTTTCGACGAAATTATGGAAAACGTATTCAAATTCTTGTCAATACTACCATCCCCCAAGGCGTAGCCGAAGATCCTTGCAATGGTCGGTAATCTTGGATCATCAGATCTCAGGGGAATCAGTCCAAGTCTTTTCAGGTCTTCAACTGTTTTCACGCTTACTGGCCTCATTCCAGCATACCACCATCTTAAAGTGCTAACCTTGAAGCTTAGTAGCTTAGATGCTTTTTTATATCCTACAGTTGGATTTCTTGCCCTGAACTTCAGCCATTCCTGATATCTCCTATATTTCTCAAGCTCCTTACAACCATACGTCTTTACTATATCCTCATCTGTTAATACCACATATTCAGCATTTGGAATACTGTATCCCCTATATTCTCTTGCTTCTATCAGCCCCTTGTCGGTGTAAATCTTATGCTCAGGTGTTAGGATAACAAACTTATTACTGTATCTAACGGGAACCACATCGAATTCGCCGACTCTTTTGTTCACACTCAATATCTTAGTCTTTCTCAATTTACCGTCTTCAAATGTAACCGTGTAATAGTTGAGATCACTTAAATCAACCGCTAAATATTTAACACCATCGATGATTCTTTCCTCAACTCTATCGCTGTATCTTCTAAGTATATCATCGACAAAATCCCCTATCTTAACGACTTTCTGATTATTATTCTCAATTATTATTACTAAATTATTCTTATCAAACGATTGAAACGGATCATGACGCACATCGCCAAATAAGGCTCCTGCGTGAGCTCCGGTTGCATCTTCGAAAGGAGCGGTTTCCTTATCGGCATTGTCGACCAACAGCTTGGGAACGTTTCTCTCTTCCCTCGGCATCATGTATCTTGCCACCATGAATAGCAGTATCGCGGCAATTATTCCCCAGATGAAATCCTTCGGACTAATCAGAATTGTGTAGCCTATTATCATGAAAACGAGCATCATTAAGAAGAAGTTCCTCGCCTGAGCCTTCTTCAGGGCTTCCTGCTTATAAGCTTCGACTATCTCCCTTCCCTTACCAGCCGGAACAACCTTGATCTTCGGCTGATTCGGATCCTTCGGATTCGGGAATACAAGGATATCTTCGAGCTCCTCCTTCGGCAGAAGTTCAGCCATGGCCTTTGCAAGCATCGATTTGCCGGTTCCCGGGGAGCCGATGAGCATTACGTGCCTCTTCTGCACGGCAGCCTTCTTTATAGCTTCAACAGCGTGATCCTGCCCAATAACCTGATCGATCAACCTCTTGGGAACCTCAATTTCGGCTGTGGTGTTAAACTTCAAACCTCCTACGAGTTCATCAACTTCCTCTTCGGATGGCAACTTAATCTCCATACTCATTAAAGGAGTGAGAAATTAGCTTAAATAGGTTATGCAAGCGGGCTTCATCACACCTGAAAACTTAAACCTTCCTACCTATGACGATAAATCCGGTATGCCAAACCTTCGTAAAGGGTCGGGTTCCAACCCTTTTGTGTTCGAGATCTATCCGAATTATCTCGAAGCTTTCGACTTCTCTGAATCCCTCCTTCAGCATGGTTTCGTAAACTCTCCTTGTGGCTTCGATGTAGGGGTTGTAAACCACAAGGTATCCGCTGATCCTCAGCAACTTCTTAGCAGTCGGAATGAACTCGACATCATCCTTCATATCAAGCACTATGAGGTCAAATTCTTTCTTGAAGCCCTCAGCGACGAACCTGACGTCTCCGATTATCTGATGAATGTTCTTTAATTTAGCCAGTTTGAAGTTCTCCCTCGCTATCTTAGCGAATTCCGGACGCTTTTCTACAGTTATGACTTCACCGTA
>JALWBF010000036.1 GCA_027016055.1 Archaeoglobaceae archaeon
ATGATGAAGTATCCAAATAGGCATCCCAATGCTCCTGCACCCATTATCTGCACTTTCATCACGTCCGATTATCGACAGCTTAAAAGTAGCTTACGATAAGCTTAAATACCCAGCCACCTTGATCGTTAAGCCATAAGTTTTAATGCATAGATAATAAGGTGCCGGCATGAACGTGGCTGTGGTGGGCGGCGGAATAGCGGGGATGGAATTCGTAAGGCATGCGTTTAAGCTACCGGTGAAAATCACGTTAATCGAGCCTAAGCCCGTCATGGTCTGTCAAGCGCTGTTACCCGAGCTTTTGAGCGATAAGGTCGATGAGGGTTCATTATGCATAGATATCGAGGAATTCTGTTGCAAGACTGGAGTCGAATTCGTAAGAGATCGGGCGGAATATATAGAGAACGGATTAATCATAACGGAAAAGGGAAAGCAGGTAGAATATGACGCGATAGTTTTGGCGGTGGGTGCTGAAATCAACCATTACGGAATAGAAGGTGCCGAAAGGACATGCAACGTGAACACTCTCGAAGCAACTCTAAAAACTAAGAGGGAATTGAATAGGGCTGAAGATGTTATAGTCGTCGGATCCGGAATTACTGGAGTCGAAGTAGCTCTTGAGCTTGCGGAGATCGGTTTCAAAGTCTGCTTGGTTGAATACATGGACAGGGTTCTCCCCGCTTTTAGTCCAAAAGTTTCAAATTTTGTATATAAAATCATGAAAAAAGATGGGATAGATGTAAGGACATCAAGTGCCGTGCTTAAGGTTGAAAGGGACGGGGTGGTTACGAATAAAGGAAAGATTTTCGGAGATGTCGTTATTTGGTGTGCGGGTATAAAACCTTCGAATTTCGTCGAACGCCTCGATGTTCCGAAGGAAGAGGGATGGATTAAAGTCGATGAATTTCTGAGAGCCGGAAGTGCATTCGCGATAGGAGATTGCGCCTTCGTTAAGATCGATGGAAAAATAGCGACGAAAACGGCTTTGGAAGCTGAAATGCAGGCTAAGCATGTTGCCGAAAATATTAAAAGAATTCTGAAGGAAGAAAGGCTTGCGAGATACCGAATCAGATCGAGCATCGACAAGCCGATAGCTATGATCATGTTGGCTAAAAACAGGGCTATACTCGTTTACAAAGGTATAACCGTTTTCAGACCCATGAAGCTGATATACAAGATCAAGAAAATTGCAATAGAGCGATTCCTAAGAAGTTTTACCTAACTTACTCCTTAGCTCCTCAAGGAGAACGCATGCTTGGCACACCTTCTTAGGCGTCGGTTCGCCGCATCTCTCGCATTTATTGAGCTCTATCTGAGGAAACATCTGCTTTAGGCAAGGAATTAAGGCTTCGAAGCTTCGCATTATCGAGAACTTCCTCCCCGGATACTTCTCCTCGAAGTTGTAGATGAAATCCCTGACGACATCCCTAACCGGGAAGTGACTATACGGACATTCGTTCAGATCCATAGGCAAGCCGTGAAGCAATCCGTAAACTACCACCTCCTTCTCGTAAACCTCTCTGAAGGGTTTTATCCTCATAACGAGACCTTCCTGAACCCTTTGCGGTATAAGCCTTGCCAATCTCGCGATATCTCCTTGCAGAAAGTTTAAAAGGATCGTCTGAACCTCATCATCCAAGTTGTGTCCCGTTGCAAGCTTCGTGCAGCCCAGCTCTCTTGCGGTCTTGTTCAGCAGATATTTCCTAAAAACCCCGCAATAAGTGCATGGCTTCTTCTCTCCAATTTTAACCATCTCATCGAGCGTCATTCCAAAGTTATCCTTGAAGGAAACGACATGATGCTCTATTCCAAGCTCCTTCGTAATTTTTTTCGCAATCTTAACGGTGGGCGGTCGATAGCCCTCGATCCCTTCATCTATCGTAATGGCAACGAATTCCAAATCGTTTCTATGCCCATAGAGTTTGTGAAGGACGTAGGTCAGAGTTACGCTGTCCTTTCCACCACTCAACGCTATTGCGATCTTATCGCCCTTCTCTATCATATTGAACTTCTTTATAGCATACTTCACCCTTCTCTCGAAGTGCTCTACGAAGTGTCTTTTACAGAGATGCCTGTTCGCGAATCTCTGATAAATTACAGCCCTCCTTCCGCAGAGATCGCACTTCAGCACATTATTCGGTTTCCGGAGGGATATTTAAGTTAATCCATCACAGCCAAGACATCTCCGGCTTCTACCCTATCCCCTTCCTTAACGAGTATCTGCTTTACGACGCCATCCTTCGGACTCTTAACTTCGTTCTCCATCTTCATTGCTTCTAAAATCATTATGGTCTCCCCCGCCTTCACGCTGTCGCCTTCCTTCACGAGTATCTTAGTTACGACACCCGGTAGCATCGCCTTTACAGCTTCTCCCTCAACAACTTCTGGCTTCTTCTCAGCTTCAACCTTCGGCTTAGCCACGGTTACCTTGTCCTCTCTAATTAGAACATCCGTAACCTTATCCCCCAGCCTAACCTTGTATAGCGTCCTCGTAACCCTCTTCACGGCAACCTTATACTCCATCCCGTTGACCACAATCGTGAACTTTCTCATCCCCCTCCAGCACGATCAATCGATAATAAACCTTTTGAAAATCTATAAATATGTCCAAGCTGAATCTCTTAAAGTGGCAAAATGCGATGTGTGTGGAAAGGAGGAGTATCTGCCTTATAAGTGCAAATACTGCGGTGGGACGTTTTGCGCTGAGCACAGACTACCGGAGAAGCACAACTGTCCGGGGATAAGGAAGGACGAATATTGGAACGTTCCGGTTAAGGTTAAGAAGAGGGATAGCTTCGCAAAGCCAATCGAAGTTCCTGTTAAATCCGTGAGAAAATCCGTTCGTAAAGTGAGCGTCTACGGATGGAACAACATAATCATCGGAATCTGCACGGTTGTGTTCTTTATTAAGCTTCTATTTGGAAGTATAGTCGATTACTACCTCGCCCTAACTCCGGCTCTGATCCTTAAGATGCCTTGGCAGATCTTAACTGCGATATTCGATCACGCGGGCTTCGGGCATTACTTCGTTAACATGGCGGTCTTGTTCTTCTTCGGCTCGGAACTTGAGAGAAGGGTTGGAGGGAAAAACTACCTGAAGGTTTTCTTTCTATCCGGAATAGCCGGAAACTTAGCCTACATAGCTTATGCATACTGCACGAATCCGTTCATTCCAGCCTTGGGAGCTTCAGCGGCTATATTCGGTGTTATGGGTGCCTTGGCTATGGTGGCTCCATACATCAACGTCGTAATCCTTCCATTGCCTATTCCGCTCAACATAAGGTGGGCTATACTTCTATTCGCTTTGTATGACTTGGTTCTCCTTCCTTTTTCAATGAGAACCGGTGTAGCACACATATCGCATTTGGCTGGATTGATGGTCGGGTTATACTTAGGCAAAATGCTTAGAATTAAGGGGAGATGGTATTGAAGCCGGTTGCGGTTTGGATTGAAAAGGAGAGATTGGACGGAAATATAGTCAAATGCCTAACGATCATACTCCGCTCAAGAGGCTGCTACTGGAACCGATGCCTGATGTGCGGATACAAGAAGGACACATCCAGAGATGTAACGCTGAAGGATCTGATCGATCAATTCAATTTTGCTTTAAAAAGAATGAACGGCGTGGATGTCGTTAAAATATTCACATCGGGAAGCTTTTTTGATTCAGAGGAGATTCCGAAAGAGTTTAGGAGCTTCGTTTACAGGGCTTTGACTGGTAAGATTAAGAAGCTCATAGTGGAGAGTCGTCCGGAATTTATAAACGAGGAAACTGCAGAAGAGCTTTCATCGCTTGAATTCGAAACGGAAGTTGGTATAGGGCTCGAAACGGCTGATGATTTCATAAGAGAGAACTGCATAAACAAGGGCTTCAGCTTCGAAGATTTCAAAAGATCCGCTAAGATTTTGAAATCCCACGGCGTTAGGGTTAAGGCATATCTATTGCTCAAGCCTCCTTTTCTATCGGAAGGTGAAGCGATAAGGGATGCGATTAGATCCATTAAAGCGGTTAAGGGTTTAGCCGATGTTGTATCTATAAATCCGACTAACGTCCAATCGGGAACTTACGTGGAAAAGCTGTGGTTCAAGGGCTTGTATCGTCCGCCTTGGCTATGGAGCGCCGTTGAAGTCCTTAGAAACGCTGAGATCGATGCGATATGCGATCCGGTTGCTTACGGAAAAGCGAGGGGTCCGCACAACTGCGGGAGATGCGACGGGGATGTTGCAAGGGCTATAAGGGAATATTCCTTAACCCAGGATGCATCGGTATTCGACGGATTGAGCTGTTCTTGCTTTAAGTTATGGGAAAAGGTTGTTGAGTTGGAGGATTATTCGAGAATTCCGTTAGCTTTAATACACGTCTGATCAAAATTTGAGCATGAGAATATCGCCGAAATGTCCGGCTTGCCTATTAAATAGGGCGTATATGGAGTGCAGGATGGTAACTGACGATTA
>JALWBF010000037.1 GCA_027016055.1 Archaeoglobaceae archaeon
TCTTACGATACCGTTGGAAATTCTTGCGAATTTTTCGTATGTGAATTCCCTCTCTTCACCGCTCTCTAAGTCGATCCACCTCAACGCGACCTTACTTCCGTTTTCCTTCACGTGTATTCCTTCAAAAACTTCGTCCGCCCAGTTGAAGGTCTCAAATTTTATTTTATTTAGTTTTTCGAAGAACTCCCTCAGCCTACCTTCCTTCTCGTTATCATCAAGCTTTGAGATCTCTATGAACTCCTCAAACAGCTCTTTCAATCAACCACCTCCGATGGCATCCATCATTATTAAATGTTCATATATGTTACGATAATAGACGTTTGCCTTGCGAAGCTACTAAACCCCGAAGTCCGACAGTTCATGTCGATTAGCAACTTATCTGCGTGTCACCCCGAATTTATGCAAGCCCGAAGAGAGGCATCCGTAGAACCCCAAACCCTAAAACTTATATCTCTCCCTAAAAGCTCTGAGGTTATGAGAAACATTTACGTTCAAGAGCTCAAGCAGATTCCAGTTGAACAGCAAAAGATCGAGATCGTCGAAAGGAAGGGTATTGGGCATCCCGACAGCTTAGCTGATGGAATTGCAGAGGCTATGAGTCGGGCTTTGAGTAGGGAATACATAAGGAGGTTCGGTGCAATTCTGCATCACAACACCGATGAAACTCAGATCGTTGCGGGAAAAGCCAAGCCCGCTTTTGGAGGCGGTGAATTGATTCAACCAATCTTCATCCTGCTCGTCGGCAGGGCTACGAAGGAGTTCGATGGTGTTAGCATTCCGGCGGATAGAATAGTTCTAAAGGCTGCGAAGGAATACATAAGAAGTGCGATGGCAAATTTGGATCCCGAAACCGATATAATATTCGACGTTCGGATCGGAGAAGGTAGCACGGAGCTTAAGGATGTATTCGCGAGAAGAAGGGGAGAAGTTCCGATGGCCAATGACACGTCATTCGGCATAGGCTTTGCTCCGCTCACGGAAACCGAGAAATTGGTTTACAACGTAGAGAGAAGGATTTACAACGAATTCAGGAAGCAGGAGAAGGCTATAGGAGAGGATGTGAAAGTTATGGGGCTTAGGGAGGGAGATAAGATTACGCTAACGGTTGCATGCGCATTCGTAGACAGATACTTGAACAACATCAAAGAATACATTGCTGTTAAAGAAGAGCTCACAAAATGGATCAGGGAGATTACGGGCGAATACACCGAAAGGGAAGTGAACGTCCAAGTGAACACAGCCGACGATTATGAAAGGGGATGTGTTTATCTTACCGTTACTGGAACTTCGGCCGAGCAGGGGGATGACGGTAGCGTCGGAAGGGGAAACAGATGCAACGGACTCATAACGCCTTGCAGACCGATGAGCATGGAAGCTTCGAGCGGTAAGAATCCGATAAACCACGTCGGCAAAATATACAACATACTCGCCAATTTAATAGCTAAGGATTGCTACGAAAACATCGAAGGAATAGAAGAGGTTTACGTTAAGATTCTGAGCCAGATAGGGAAGCCTATAAACGAGCCCCGCGCTCTAAGCATTCAGATCGTTCCTAAGAAGGGTTACGAAGTTGAAAAGATGGAGAAAAAGGCTGTAGAAATAGCCGAGGGATGGCTGGACGACATTCTGAAGATCACGGATATGGTTATAGAGGGAAAGGTCAGCACTTTCTAATTTTTTAAAAATAAAAATTTAGACTTGCTCGAAAGCCTTCTGCAACGGCGGAACCACCTGCTTCTTCCTAGACATCACTCCATCCAACCAAACGCTCTTGCCCTCGAGCTTCTTTCCGAATGCTATCTCAACGACTTGCGGATAGTCGGTGATAACCAGTAGCTCGGTTCCCTCCTTCATTATGTCCGTGAGCATCAGGAATACTCCCGCGTAACCGCCTTCTTCCTTCATCTTCTTCATCTCTTCGTATATCTCATCCACTCTGTCCTTGATAAGTCCCAAGTCTACGAGCTCTATCTGACCGATTCCAACCTTCTTTCCAGCCATGTCGAAGTCCTTGAAGTCCCTCGTTATGATATCCCTCGCGGACATTCCTTCAACTGCAGAAAGCTTAGCCTTTAGATCGATTCCGAACTTAATTATATCCTCTATTCCAGCTATCTTCGCGAGCTCCTCGGCTACCGCTTTATCCATGTCCGTCGTCGTTGCAGATTTGAATATCACGGTGTCGCTCAATATTGAAGCCAACATGAGTCCAGCCATCTCCTTCGGAATCTCAATTCCCGTCCAGTCGAAGAGCTTCTTGAGAACGGTTGCTGTGCATCCAACCGGGAAGTTCACGAAGAGTATCGGATTCGGTGTCGTTACATCTCCTATCTTGTGGTGATCGACGATCGCTATTATCTCCGCTTTATCCAAGTTGTCCGGAGCCTGAGTCTTCTCGCTGTGATCGACCAGAGCTATCTTCTTTCCTTCCGCATCTGTCATTATCTCCGGAGTTGACACTCCAAAAGTCTCAAGCACGAACTTCGTTTCCGGGTTCGGCTCTCCCTGAATAACCGGCACCGCTTCGCCATCTATCTTAATCAATCCGCCCTTCTCCTTCCACTGGTTGAGCAAGTATGCAAACACGATCGCAGAACAGACGGAGTCCGTGTCCGGGTTCTTGTGTCCGACAACATACACCTTTTCAGCCATGGTGCTATGATAACATTGATAATAGATAACACTTTCGAATTTTTTTGACTTTAAGATGTTTTTTAACGGCTCGATCGACGGGAAATTACTCGCCATCTCGTGAGCACGCCTTTTCCGATTTTCTCGACAGAAATCAATTCGAGTTCCAATGGCGGGCTGAAAGAACATCCGTCAACGACCGTCGGCGCTTTTGCCCCACCGATTATCATGTTGCCGTAATATACGTAAATCTCATCCACCAAACCCTCCCTAAGCAGTCCGTAGTTCAGCGTTGCCCCGCCTTCTACCATAACCTTCCTTATACCGATTTCGTAGAGGTAATTCATAAGCGCAACCAAATCCACCCTGCTCTCACCGAAGCAGACGACTTCCGCTCTCTCCTTCAGCTCTTCAACCTTGCTTTTATCAGCCAACTTCGACACAGCTACGATCGTCTTTGCATCATTGTTCAATACTTTGGCATTTAATGGAATCCTGCATCTGCTATCTACTACGACTCTGATGGGATTTTCCGGCTTTCCCTGCTTGATCCTCCATCTTCTGAGTTCCTCACTCTTAACGGTTAAGCGTGGGTTGTCAGCCAAAACAGTTCCGATTCCGACCATTATCGCATCGCTTTCGGCTCTGAGCCTGTCCACCCTCCTGAAGTCTTCCTCGCATGAAATCTTAATCTGCCTCCTATTTTCGTCGCTTATCTTTCCATCTACGCTCGAAGCTATGTTAATGAACACGAAGGGTTTCACGATTTAGCTGTCTATATGTTCAATATATAATCTCTCCCGTTAACAAACGATCTCATCGGCCGATCTTCAAAAGCTCCTTCAATCTCTCCTTCGCTTTTTCAACTCTTTCCCTATCTTTTCCGGAGAACTTTATTATTACATACCCGGGCTTCGGATAAGAACCGATCTGAACGTCTTTGAACTCCTCCACAACCCTGTTCAGCTGATCCAGAATTCTCTCTTCGTAACCCTCCACGTTAAGCGTTGTTTCGTAGTATTCCTTTTCTCCAAACCTCGGCAAAATCTTTTCAAATACATCCTCCATCTCCGCGGGAACGCCGGGCATAACTGCAACATTCTCAACCACGTAACCCGGTGCAACTCCTACATCGTTATCTATAACTTCGGAACCCTCCGGAAAAGTGCAAACCTTTTTTAAAGCTTCTTCATTCGCATTCGGATACTTCCTCTTTAGTTTCTCAAAAACGTCTTCATAAAGCACGAGTCTCCTATCCAAAGCCTTAGATATTCCTTCGGTTGTAACATCATCATGCGTCGCACCGAGTCCACCGGTAACGAGCACGAAATCAGCCTTTTTCCTTGCCCTATCAACTTCTTCCGCAATATCCTTTATAATATCTGGCACCGTTATGATCCTAATAACCCTATGTCCCTTCTGCGTGAGCCTACGGGCTATGTAAGTTGCGTTGGTGTTCGATATGTCTCCGCTGAGGATTTCGTTACCCACGCTGACGATTATAAATTCCATGCGATTTTATAGGTTTGAAATAAGAAAAATTTTGCGATCTAATCTTTCTCAGTTACGAATTTCGTCACCAAATTCGATGGAATCAGCTCGAAGAGCATATCCTCGCTGAATGAGGTGTCTACGACTTCCTCAAAATCGACATCTCCGAACTTGTAGCTCGGCGATGCCACGTAAAATTCCTTAGAGAAGTGCTTAGCTGTCAAAGCCAGTGGCAGTGTGCCTGTTTTGTTTAGGAACGCATCGTTAAGCACTGCATCGGCACCT
>JALWBF010000038.1:0-4203 GCA_027016055.1 Archaeoglobaceae archaeon
CAGCTATGCACATAAGCCTGAAGCCTTCAATTCCGTAGATGCTACCGTCTTCAAACAGCTCCTTCGCATCCCTTCCGAACCTCTTTCTGATGCTCCAACCGCCGAAATAAGCTTCCAAGTGTCCCCTCCCTCCGCAGGTGCAGACATCATCTCCTCCAACGAACCAGTGCCCGATTTCTCCAGCTAAGCCTTCACCTCTGACCAATCTTCCATCCATTACTATTCCGCTACCTATCCCAGTGCCGATTGTGATTCCAATGACGTTCCTGAATCCGAACAGCTTAGCCGAGTAGTATGCGAAGCAGTTCGCATCGTTATCAAGAACGAACGGAACGTTCAAGTTGATATCAAACTTTTCGCTTATGTTCGGCATCTTAACGATCTTGCCTTTCTTGATCCAAGCAGCCAGCCCGATTCCTACAGCTTTAACGTTGAATTGCTCTATGAGATCGTTTAAGATCTCATTCAGCTTTGCCAAAGTTGATTTCGTCTTATATGTAGCAACATGCCTGAAATCACCATCAAAAGCGACTATGTCGATGTTTGTCCCACCGATGTCCACACCGAGTATCATGATTCAATTTACAAACCGTTTTTTATAACATCTGCGAAAATTACAGTTGTGGATATTGCCCTTCAGCTTTCGGAGTTTATCGCATTGCTACTTATCGCATGCGCTGTTGGGATAGTCGTGAAGTTTATCCGGTTACCATACACCATAGCTTTAGTTCTCGTTGGTCTGTTTGTTGGGATGACGAAAATACTTCCGGAAATCCCTCTAACGAAGGATCTCGTCTTTCTTCTAATCTTGCCACCGCTTCTGTTTGAAGGAGCTCTGAACATGGATATCGAACATTTAAGGGAGAATATAAAGCAGATATCTTTGCTTGCGATATTGGGAGTTCTTATATCCACCATCGTTGTAGGCTTAATTTTGCACAGAATTTTGGGTATTCCGCTTGAGATAGCACTGCTATTCGGAGCCATGATCTCCCCGACTGATCCAGTTTCGGTGCTTGCGACGTTCAAAAGCCTTGGAGCTCCGAAGAAACTTTCCACGATTTTGGAGGGAGAAAGCATATTGAACGATGGAACGGGCGTCGTGCTTTTTGGTATTCTGCTTGAAATGGTAAAACACGGAAGTTTGGATTTGGCAAAGGGTGTTGCAGAGTTTATGATCGTTTGTATTGGAGGTATGGCAATAGGATTTGCACTCGGTTACTTGGCATACAGATTTTTGGCTTACATAGACGACCATCTGATCGAGATATCTATAACACTCATCTTAGCCTATTCAAGCTTTCTAATCGCTGAGGAATTTCACTTCTCCGGAGTTATAGCGGTAGTCTGCGCGGGATTGGTGATAGGAAATTACGGAAGGTTATTCTCAATGTCTCCTTCGACGAGGATAGCTCTAACGGATTTCTGGAGCTTTGCAGTTTTCGTGATAAATTCAATAGTGTTTCTGTTGATCGGAATCGATACTCATCTCGACGTTTTCCATGAATGGAAAGCGATAGGGGTTGCGATTTTAGCCGTTCTTATTGCAAGGGCTATCGCCGTTTATCCGATTCTCAGCTTGTTTAGATTGCCAAACGTTTGGAAGCACATCGTATTCTGGGGCGGACTGCACGGAACGATTCCAGTAGCCTTAGCTTTGAGCTTGGGAGAAGTTCCGCACAGAGGTCTCTTAGCGAGCATGACGTTCGGGGTCGTTCTATTTTCGCTCGTGGTTCAAGGACTATCGCTCGAATTCATTGCAAGAAAGGTGTTCAGAGAACCAAGGAAGGAAGAATTCGAGGAAACGTTTGCGAGATTTATCGCTTTAAAGCACGCTGAAGCGGAACTCGGTAAGCTCGTCGAAGAGGGAAAGATCGTCAAATCGATTGCAGATAGCATTGAGAGGGAGCTTGAAGATAAGATTCGAAACCTTCACAAAAAGCTTGAAAGTTTTATTGCAGAAGATAGTATAATTTCGGCTGAAATCGTAAAAAGGGCATACAAAAGCGTTTTGAACGCTCAGAAGTCTGCGATAAGAGATGCTGTTATGAAGGGATTGATATCGGAAGATGTTGCAAGCGAGATCATAAAGGAGATCGATTCGAAAATTGCTGAGCTCGAAGATTAAAAGAAGTATAATAAAAAAATCAGAACATTTCGATGAACGGTTCCTCGATGTCAACCATCGCGTTAACTATTAGTTCAACCAGACCACCGTAGTATATTCCGCATTTCATCGTAGCCTGATAGTGATCGAGCATGTCTCTGATTGCACCCTTGCAGTTCGAGCACGGTGCGCAGACATACTTCTTTATGCTCGGATCGATGCAGTCTTGGAATGCCGTAAGGATCTGCTTGAACTTCATTCTGGTGGCTACCTTGTTCCTCCACTCCGGGAAGTTCATTGAAGTCATTATTGCGAATCCGCTTCCACCACCGCAACAATAGTTATAAACGCCGTGCGGTTCCATCTCTCTGAACTGCGGACAGATCTCCCTCAAAATCTTCCTCTGAGGCTCAACGACACCCATAAGTCTTACCATGTTGCACGGATCGTGCAGCGTAACCGGGAAGTTGTTCTTCTCCGGATCCAAGTTCAACTTCTTCTTTCTGACAATGTCCCAAAGGATCGGCATACAGCTTTCTCTCGGAATGTTATATTCGTCCGCAAGCACCCTGTCAGCTACTACACACAAAGCTTTGTGTGCGTGTCCGCACTCTCCAACGACTATCCTGTTAACATCCAACTTCCTTGCGATCTCCACGTGCTTCCTCGCAATCCTCGCAAGCTGAACGTCATCATACCATACACCGTAGTTAACGGCATCGTATCCAACCAATTCACTGCTTAAAGTCCAGCTTATTCCCGCTTCTTCGAATATTATAGCAAACGCAGCGGGGTTTTCGGGCCAGCTCAGGTATTCTCCAGCGTTGTGGATTAACAAGATATCCGCTCCCTTTTCATCCACGGGTATCTTTATGTTCTTGCCCGTTCTCTCCTTTATATCCTCCTCGATGAACTCTATAATATCCTTGAAACCTTCAGGAGTTAAAGCTGTGCTCGAACCAACTCTGAGATGCTGAACCGTTCCAAGCTCGTGCAAAGCCTTAGGAGCAACACCCATCTCCTGACTGAATAGCTTTCTTATCTCATGAGCGATCAGACCGTTATCGACTCCGATTGGGCAAACCTGAGTGCATCTTCTGCAGAGTGTGCATCTGTAAGCCAACTCCGCAAGCCTCGCTATTGTATACCAGTTAAGTTCTATATCTCCGCTGACAAACTTTCCGAAGACCTTTCCAGCCGGAGTAAGATACTTCTTCCATATCCTTCTCAGAACCTCGCTCCTATAGGTTGGTCTGTAAATCTCCTTCTTTCCGCTCGCCAGATAGATTGGACAAGCCTCATTGCAAGTCTGACACTTAGCACAGAACTCCAATGAGAGCAGTAACGGCTGAAGGAAAGTCCAGTTGTTCTCCTTATCTAATAACTTCTTCAAACCTTCCAAGAACCTCTGAACGAGTCTCTGCTCCTCCTCTTTAGTTTTCGGCTTTTCAAACGGAACATCTATTGCTATGTAGCCGTCCAATTCCGTAATATATTTCTCTCTCCACTCCTCCTTAGGCTCGGTCATCTCGGGCTCTTCGCCGGGTTTGTCGTATGGTGGAGGAAGTTTCATAAGATCCTCAAGTCTAAGCTTGATCAACTGCTTTGAAGGTTTACCAATATCCTTAATTCTAACCTCCCCACTCATGGCTTCCACCTCTCGATAACATCCAACTTAGGATTAGTAGCCTCCTCAGCCCAAGTTCTTCCGGCAATATGCGGTGCAGACCAGCTCGTCCTGAACTGCAGGCACCTCTTGACCTTCCTCTCAACATCGCTACCCGGCTTGTTGATGGCATCCTCCCAGAGAACAGTATGGAACGTGTAGTATTTGCCCACATAGTGGGCGATCTTTGTGAACGGTATGTATATGAACAGAAGCTCGAGCAGTATTAGATGCACCAAGATCGGAGTCGGCAATTCTGGCATGGGTTGTGAGCCGAATGAAACTAGGCTGAGCATGTATTCCTTAGCTATGCTGAAATTCGGATCGAACTTTATCCATGCAAAAAGACCGGTTAGAAGGACAGCAAGAACGAAGAGCAGGTTGAATATCTCTACGCCAGCACTGTATTCTCTAAGAACCCAACTTCTAA
>JALWBF010000038.1:4213-13873 GCA_027016055.1 Archaeoglobaceae archaeon
AAACGAGTATCAGGTAAACCCCGGCATGGAAGGGCCATGAGACATACCAGAGATCCCTCTTGTTCTGGAACATCCTCTTGATGAACAGCATCTCCTCGAGCATCTCCTTAAGCTCATTCAGCTTATCGTGTTTCCTCTCCAACTGCCATATGTTCTGATGTTCAAAGAAACTACCACCGTGCTCATGCTCTGGCTCATGCGGAACTGGATAAAGCTCCCATCTCAGATGGATGGGCATCGTTGCATATTTCACGAACTTCCAAAGCACAACTATAACGAAAATTGCAAACGCCAAATACGAAGAGATTTGCAGTGGAGTTAACATTCATACACCTCCCTTTTTTGGGTTTTGTCATATTTTAAGCTATATAAGATTTTTTATTTCACTCATAATAATAGATTATAAGATAAAGTCTTCATATTATAATCTAAAACCCCCGAACTGATTAATCAAAAATAATAATGCTTAAATTTGATAGGATAATAAGTATAAATTAAAATGAGGGAGGTAAATGGTAAAACTTGAATACTTTGTTGTTGGAGTTCTACCATACCCATACTACAGTATTTGCTTTGGGGCTATTGTATAAGCTCGTAAGATGGCAAACGTCTCCAAAACATCAATCGTAAGAGCTCTATCTATGTCCAGAGCAAATTAAGGAGCCGCTCAAGGAAGCATCAATACTTATAAAGAATAACCTAAAAGTTTGGATTCAATGTCAGCTTAAACATTTAATCGGCAACACCGTTCTTGACTGGAATTTCAAATCTGAAAGTTGATTGCAGATAATCAAGTTTATAAAAAATTTTTTATATTTTTATCATTCAAAGCAGTTTTTAAGCCTAATCCAGATCAAACTTTGATGGACATTCCAAGGGTGGTGATTGCCGGAATTAAAAGCAAGATTGGAAAGACGATGGTTTCAATCGGTTTGATGAGAGCTTTAACAAATCGAGGTTACAAAGTCCAGCCGTATAAGATCGGTCCGGATTTCATCGATCCGAGCTTTCACTACTTCGCAACGGGCAGATACTCCCGTAATCTTGATGATTTCATGCTTTCGAAAGTAGATCTGATCGAAACATTTGAAAGAAACTTTAGAGGGGCGGATATAGCGATCATAGAGGGAAAAACTGGATTATACGACTCTCATGACGGTGTTGATGAGAAGGGTAGCACCGCACATGTTGCCAAGATCCTTAAGGCTCCAGTAATTCTTATTGCAGATGTCGAGAGGATAAACAGGAGTATTGCCGCAATGCTCTTAGGCTACAAAATCTTCGATCCCGAAGTCGAAATAAAGGGTGTTATCCTAAATAGGGTCGGAAATCCCAGACATGCGGTAAAGGTCAGGAATGCTGTCCAGAAGCTCGCGAAGATGAAGGTTTTAGGCTTGATTCCAAGAAAGGAAGGTATAAACATGCCATACAGACACTTAGGATTGATTCCGGCTCATGAGAGAGAAGAATTTGAGTATCTTTTCGACAGCCTCGCCGAATTGATAGAAAAGCACGTCGATGTAGATAAAATCGTGGAGATAGCCCAAAAGGCTCCAGAGCTTGAAGCTGTTGAGAGCAATCCAATATTCGAACCCTCAAATAGAGATATTACAATTGGAGTTATCAGGGACAAGCCCTTCTCGTTCTATTATCAAGACAACATTGACGCCCTTTCTGCAAAAGCCAAAATTACAATTATAGACTCACTTAAGGACAAAAAACTGCCAGAGATCGATGCTCTCTACATAGGCGGAGGATTTCCGGAAGTCTTTGCCGAAGAACTTGAAAGGAACGTATCTTTACGGAAGGATATTTACGAATTCTGCGATTCCGGAAAACCAGTCTACGCGGAATGTGGGGGTTTGATGTTTTTAGGAGAAAGCATAATTACCGAAAACGGAGAGTTCGAGATGGTGGGATTTCTGCCATTCAAAACAGAGATGCATAGGAGATTCCAAGCCTTGGGATACTGCATTTACAAAGCCGTAAAGCCCAATATTATTAGTAGAAAAGGCGACACCGTAATCGGGCACGAGTTTCACTATTCGAAGGTAATTCCAACTGGCAAATTAGAATTCGCGTATAAGGTTAGGAGAGGAAGGGGTATCGATGGCAAACACGATGGGGTTATAAAAAAGAATACGCTCGCAAACTACATTCACGTCCATGTTCTGTCTTATCCAGCTATGGTAAGGAGGTTCGTAGAATTTGCAAGATCACAGAAAAGTGGATGATCATGCCCAGATGATCTATTAAAATACGGGTTACAAATCCACGTTAGGTCAAAAATAATAAAATATAATGGTAATAAATGTGCACGAAGTTAGACACAGCCTGTTGGCTTGGGCAAACCAGCAATTCTACAAGCGTCCTTAGCCGGACCTTGCGGGAATAGCTTATAAATGTACTGCAAGTCGCAGTTGGGGTTTACTTCCTTCTTACAATGCTTCACAAGCATTCTAATTGGTGGCGCAACACCGTACTTCAAGAAGTAGTCTCTAATGTATTTTATAATTTTCCAGTGCTCCTCCGTCAACTCAATAGCGGGTCCAAATCTTGTGTCTTTAGCCAAAGCCTCAGCAACTTCCTCGTCCCATTCCTCCCAGTCCTGCAGAAAACCGTCCTCATCAAGCTTAAGCTTCTTTCCTTTTACTTCGAGTTCTGGCATTCATTCACCCCCACTATTTAAAACCGGTTACTCGCATAAATAATTTACGGTATTTGTCTATTTCGATTCCAATCGATCTTAGCTTTTATAAATTATTAACTCATTGGTAAGTTCAAATCTCCCATGCGGAACTTCGTAAAACCTAAATTTGACTAATTAAAAAACCAAAAAATTAATAAATTCTAAATTAGAATGGGACGGGGAAAAAGAACAAAATCTTTGGAGTTTACACAAATGGGGGTCTAAAATGAGACGAAAAATCAGTTTTAAGTTTAAGAAGGGGGTATATGTATGATCTCCAGACGTAAATTTCTGGTATTAGTCACAGCAGGTGCAGCAACAATCGCAACGGGTAAAGCGTTATCACTTGGCGAGGAAAAGGAAAAGTATACAAGTGAGCTATCGGAATACAAGTGGGGCATGGTTATCGATGTGGACAAGTGCACAAAATGCGTCACAGAGATCATGAAGAAGGAAGGTATCGACGATATCGAGAAGGTCAGACCGCCATGCATAGTTGAATGTGATAAAGCCAACAACGTGCCGCAGAGCGACAAATACTACTACAGCCTCATAAGGCTATATATGGTTAAGGAAACTGAAGATGCGAATCCCCTCGTGTTTCCGGTGATGTGTCAGGAATGCGAACATCCTGCATGCGTTGAAGTTTGCTTAACTCAAGCAAGTTACAAGAGGGAGGACGGAATAATCGTCATAGACTTACACAGATGCATAGGATGCAGGTATTGCATGATAGCCTGTCCATACAACGCGAGAAGGTTCCTATGGGAGGATCCCAAAGAACTGCTGAAGGTCGTGAACCCGGAGGCTCCAGTAAGGAAGCACGGAGTAGTTATGAAGTGCGAGTTCTGTCTTTGGAAGATAGACAGAGAAAGGGCAGAAAACAAGGAACCAAAACCGGTCTGTGTTGAAGCTTGCCCATACAACGCATTGATATTCGGCAACTTGAAGGATCCGAACAGCGAGATTTCTAAGATATTGAAGACTTCGAAGGTCTTAACCTTGAGAGCCTACTTGGGAACCAATCCTAAGGTTAAGTATAAGTTGTGGGGTGATTGACGATGGGTGTGGAAGTTCCGAAAATAGATTTCAAGAAGATTGACGGCTCATCACCCGGATACTATGCCATCTGTGCCATATGGCTTATCATCTGTCTTATCGGTGTTTACGCTTACTATCTGCAGTGGATACACGGTGAGCAGTTGACTGGTTTGAACAACCAAGTTCCATGGGGATTCGGAATCGCCGCTGTCTGTTATTTGATAGGTGCAAGCGCTGGTTCTCTAATAGTATCAGCACTGTCAGGAGTCTTTGAAAAGGAGGAGTTCAAAATATTCTCAAGGAGTGCAGCGTTCTTTGCTGCTGCCATGATTGTTGCGGCTATGGGTGCCATCTTCACGGACATCGGTAACCCAGCCAACAGCATAAACTTCCTAATTCACTTCAACCCGACATCGATCTTCTCATGGAACGCATTTCTGTATTCAAGCTACTTCGTTGTTTGTGTAGTATACCTGCTGGCGCAGTTTGAAGATAAAAAGTTCCTAACGAGATGCATAGCTGTATTCGCGGTAGGTTGGGCAGTTCTGGTTCACAGCGGTACTGGAGGTATCGTCGGTTTCGTATACTCAAACGACTTCTACCACTCATCGCTTACACCTCCGCTGTTCATAGTTTCAGCTATTGCAAGCGGTTTGGGTTTACTGATACCGACATACATCCTAACATTCAAGTGGACTAAGAGAGAATACGACCTCGATCTCCTCTGGACGCTGACTAAGATCATGGGTGCAATGGTGATCCTGCTGATCTACTGCTTCATCGTCGAAGGATTCGAGAAGGGTTACATGCCCGCAAGCCATGAAGCCTTCCTGAGAATGATAACCAGCCCCGAGACGCCGGAAGTATACGTCTACTGGATCGGACAGATTGGTCTAATGCTCCTAGCTTTGGCTATAATGCTCAGCCCGTTCAGAAAGAGAGAGTGGGCGATAATGACCGCAAGCTTACTCGTCGCTGTTGCGGTGTTCTGCGAAAGATACACGTTGATCGTCCCGGGACTGTCATACCCATACGAGATACTCCCGGGATACGAGGTCGTCAAGCCGTTCCATATAGTGCCATACTACCCAAGCTGGACTGAGTGGGCGATCGTTTTAGGATTGTTTGCTGGAGCATACTTGGCTTACTGTATTGGTATAAAGATATTCGCACTTCTTCCAGAAAAAGCCGTGAAAATTGAGAAAGGAGAGGTGAGGAAGTGATGAGCGAAATATTGTATATCTTTTATATTTTGCCCTACATAGCGTTTGCAATATTCATTGCTGGCGTGATATACAGGATAATCAACTGGGCTAAAAGTGCAGTTCCACTGAAAGTTCCAACAACGGCTGGTCAGCAACCCTCATTTAAATTCATAAGAAGAACTTGGGTGGACAAGATAGATTCTCCATCAAACAAGTTCTGGGCATTCGTCAGGATGTTATTTGAGGTCTTCCTGTTCAGAAGCCTCTTCAGAAATACAAAGTATTACGTTGAAAAGGGTGGCAAAAACGCCGACACGAGATGGCTTTGGTTGTTCGCAATGCTGTTCCACTACTCGTTGCTGATAATAGTCATAAGACACCTAAGGTTCTTCACAAACCCAACACCAAAGTTCGTAAGCATGATAGAGTATCTCGACGGGCTGGTAGGTGTGGCAATAGTTCCACCGCTACTGATGACCGGAGTTCTAGCATTGGTTGCACTTGCATTCCTCTGGGGCAGAAGGATATTCTTAGCCAAGGAAAGAAGCATATCTCTGCCATCTGACCACCTGATACTCTTCTTCATGGCGGTGATACTTGTCAGCGGACTACTGCTAAGATACGTCGTCAAGGTCGACCTCAGCTACGTCAAGATGTTTGCTCTCAGCATCATAACGTTCCATCCGCCAAGTCCGGAAGTGCTGAACAACCTCCACTGGCTGTTCCTGATACACTTCACATTCGTATGCATAACCATTGCATACCTGCCGTTCAGCAAGGTAATGCACTTTGCTGGCGTTTGGTTCAGCCCGACGAGAAACATGCCGAACGACAACAGAATGAGAAGACACGTCAACCCATGGGATCCGAATCCAGAAGTTCCTATACTTGCGAGGGTTGGTATAGTGGTGGATGGGCAGGTATTTAAATCCAAGAAACTCGACTGGAACACGTATTACGAGATGTATAAGGATCAGCTCGATGAGATTGCTGAGAATAACTACGTGCTTAAGCCCGAGTTGTGAGGTGGTTTGAATGAGCGAGGTTCCGGAAAAGCTTGAGATTAAGCAAAAGTTTCCGCTCTGGAATAAGTGGCTGAAACCTGTTACCGAAAAGGATTACAAATCCGGATTCTACTCATACATGGCTTTACCAAAGCAGGTAGACTCGGAATTCTTCAAGATGCCATTCGGCGATGTGGTAAGAGAACCGCTTGAGAAGGATTGGAAGCTTCCAGAAAACTGGAAAAACATAATTCTCAACGAGATGAAAGATACCCTTGAAAAGAACAGAGCATTCAAGGTTTTCATGGATATCTGCGTTAGATGCGGTGCATGTGCAGATAAGTGCCACTACTACATCGGAACCGGAGATCCGAAGAACATGCCAGTGATGAGAGCGGAAACGGTTAGGTCGGTCTACAGATACTACTTCACGCCGTTTGGCAAGATATTCGGTAAATGGGCTGGAGCTAGACCACTTACCGAAGAGGTAATCAAGGAATGGTATTATTACATGTTCCAGTGCTCCCTCTGTAGAAGATGCTCACTCTTCTGCCCATACGGTATAGACACGGCTGAAATCGTATGGTGGACAAGAAGGTTGCTCAGCAGAATAGGAATCAACCAGAGGTTCATGTGCATATCGATAGAGGCTTCATCGAGGACAGGAAACCACTTGGGTCTTTACGCCGGAGGTATGGCTGGAGCCATACAGCAGGGTTTGGAAGAGCTGAAGGATATAACTGGCTTTGAGCTTCACACATACATAAACAAGAAGGGTGCCGATGTTCTATTCGTTGCACCCTCAGCAGACTACTTCGCAACACCCCACTGGTATGTTATGCTCGGATACCTGCTACTGTTCAACGAGCTTGAGGAGAGATACGGCATAACCATAACGTGGTCAACTTACGCGAGCGAGGGTGGTAACTTCGGAACGTTCCACAGCTATGAAGCCGCACAGCTACTGAATTCGAAGATATACAAGGAAGCCGAGAGGTTGGGTGTCAAGTTCATAATAGGCGGTGAATGCGGGCACATGTGGAGAGACAAACATCAGTTCATAAACACGATGAACAATTTACCTAAAAACGAAGAATGGAGAAAATTCTGGGATGATCCAGATTTGGGACAGATTAGCGGAGGTCTCAAGGGAATAAGGCTCGATGATTTCATATCCGGCGAGCATGGCTGGATACACATACTGGAGTTTGTTGCGGCTTTAATTAAGCATAAGAAGATAGATATAGACAAGAGCAGGAACGACCACTGGAAAGCAACGTATCACGACCCATGCAACGTTGCAAGAGGTATGGGAATGCTCGAAGAGCCGAGATACGTGCTTAGAAACGTCATGAACCACTTCTACGAAATGCCAGAGCACACGATAAGGGAAAAGACATACTGCTGCGGAGCAGGAGGCGGAATGCTTGCAGACGAGCTGATGGAGCTCAGAATGAGGGGAGTCATGCCGAGAATGATGGCTTTGAGGTATGTGGTCAAGAAGTATGGAGTCAACATAATGCTGACACCCTGCGCTATAGACAAGGCTCAGTTCCCAGCTGCTGTGGAATACTGGAAGATTCCAGTCGAGATCGGCGGACCGATGGAGATGGTAGGCAACGCATTGGTGCTCACGGCTTTGGGAGAAAAACCGGAAGATAGGAAATATGACCTAAGAGGAACGCCGATTAGGGAGGAGGAGTGATTATGTATCACAAGCAGTATGTAATTTTGGGCATTATCGTATTTTTAATAATTTTGGCGACACCATACTGGGTTACCGCGGGCAACATAAAATACGAGGATATACACAAGGAGCTGGCCAAACCGAAGGGTGTAAACTGTATAAAGGATGTTAAGTGGATGGCATCCAACCACATGGAACTTCTAAACGAATGGAGAGAAGCCGCTGTGAGAGGGGGTGTCAGAAAATACCAAACCAAAAACGGCGTGTTCAACGTGAGCCTTACAGAATGCTGGAGGTGCCACAACTACGAAAAGTTCTGCAAGAAGTGCCATAGCTTCATGGATGTAAGACCGGTCTGCTGGGACTGCCACTACAATCCGGGTATGAAGATACCAACTGTAAACTATATTAAATAAATAAATTTAATTTTTTATTTTTATTATTTCAACCATTCTTTGACGATATTGTCTATAAGAATCCTACCTTCATCGCTATCGAACAGCGGGGGGTTCCATTCCTCGACTATTCTCCTACGCTTAAACCTAACCGTTTTATCCCTAAACTTTCTCTCAAGCGTTATTTCTTGCCAGTAAAGCAGAATTCCCCTTCTCTGCCAAGCCGGTGTTCTTGCCGGATTTATTCCTCTTTCAAACAGCAGGTCATGTAATTCGGGACTCTTCTTTCCCTCCAACATCTTCTGAACCTTCCTGCGGTCTCCGATCTCTTTAAGCAATGTGTAGAACGCATAGCTGTTCAAATGATTTCTCCATGCCTCATCCTGCCTCCAAGCCAAGTAATCCCAAATTTCATCCAAACCCGCAAAAATTACCCTTGAATCAAAGCCAACAGGAAAACCGAGCTTCAGAGAAACCCTTGAGGCAAATTCGGATGCAATTACGGAATCTATCTTCTCAAGTCTGCAACCGAAAACGTCTCTGATTAAAAAGGTGACTTCGTCGCTGAATGTGTATGCAAAAGCGGCATTGAATTCCCTCATTATATACTTACAACATTCTACCATTATTTTGGCAAATCTCAAGTCGTAAGGCTTTTCAAAATTCTCCAAAACTCTTGAAAAATTTCTTCCGTCCAACCTAATTAAAAAAATGTTTGGCGTCAGTAGCTTTGAATACAATTCACGAGACTTCCAGTTCACCCTCTTCCTCATGCTTTTTCTTTCTCTTAAAAACATCCTTGACTATAACGATGTCTCCCACGGACTTAACGAGCCTATACGGCAGAATTACACCCGGTGCTTTCGAGTCTATCAGGGCTCTGTTGAATTCAGATAAAGCCAATCCCCTTATCTGTCTCCTATCCAGGTCGATTATGACATCGCTAACGACGCCGATGAATCTTCCCTCATCCGTGTAAACCTTCAAGCCAAAGAGAGTCGAAATCTCGCCAATCATTAAACGTATCGTGATGCAATAAATATATATCTCTTGTCCTAATCAGCGATAACTTAAAATATCTTGGTGAAGGCATGGGAAAGTCCGTAGGAGGCGGAAGCCGTTGGGACTACGGGGTGGTATTAAATGTTAGTTGAAAAAGAGAAACTCGTTGAGGCAATAAGCGAAGCGATTCAGAAGGCGAAGCCGAGGAAGTTCGTTGAAACTGTCGAGATGGCAGTAAATCTGAAAAATGTGGATATGAGAAGACCTGAAAACAGAATAGATGCGATAGTCATGCTCCCGCACGGCTTGGGTAAGCCGAGAAAAGTTGGGGTGTTTGCAAGGGGAGAGACAGCTTTAAAGGCTAAGGATGCCGGAGCGGACATAGTTCTCTCACCCGAAGACATAGATGAGCTTGCAAAGAACAAGAGACAAGCCAAGAAGCTTGCAAAGAGAATAGATTTCTTCATAGCCGAAGCAACTTTGATGCCGGAAATAGGTAGGAAGCTAGGCCCAATATTGGGGCCGAGAGGAAAGATGCCGCAGCCGATTCCGCCTTTAGCTGATCCAAAACCGTTCATCGAAAGACTTAAGAAGTCCGTAAAGATCAGAACGAGAGATAAGCCAACGTTCCATGCTC
>JALWBF010000039.1 GCA_027016055.1 Archaeoglobaceae archaeon
AGCAAGCATCAGCAAGCGCTTATTTTTTTCAGTTTTCAATCTGGTCTGGTCCGCCGCTTCAACCGGTTTCATTTTGTTCAACTTCCCGATCAAATGTAGTTTCGGAAACGACATATAGTGGACGGTTTTTGGTCTCGTTGAATATTTTTCCAATATATAGTCCTAAAATGCCGAGATTTGCAAAAAGCAGACCGCCTATAAAGTAGATAGATACCATCACACTGGTCCACCCCTGAACCGGAACACCGTAAATAAAATATTTGATAATTAACCAAATGGCATACAGAATACTCAGAAAAGTCATCAAAAAGCCAACCTCTATTGAAAGCCTCAATGGTTTGTTGGAGTGTGCGACTATGGAATCTACGGCAAAAGATACAAGTTTTCTCAAAGAGTAGGAACTTTTACCATAGGCTCTTGGAGCATGTGCAATATCGATTTCGGCTCTTTTGAAACCCAACCAGCTTACAAACGGGGCATATCCTCTGTTTTGTTCTTTCATTTTTCTGAAATTTTCTATAACTTTATGTGATACTATACTGAAGTTGGCAATGGCGCTATCTGTTTTCATGCCGCTTATGAAGGTAAAGACTTTATTGAAAAGTTTTGAAGATAGTTTTTTAAAAAAGGTATCTTTTCTTTCAACTCGTCTACCGAAAACCACATCATAGCCTTCCTGGGCTTTGTTGTAGAGTTTTACAATCTCTTCGGGTTGATCCTGAAGGTCGCAATCCATTACTACTACCCATTCTCCGTCTGCATAGTCAAGTCCTGCAGTAATGGCCCTGTGTTGTCCAAAATTTCTGGAGAGATTTATACCTTTTACTCTCGGATCTTTATTTGCCAACTGCGAAATGATATTCCACGCTTCATCGGGACTCTGGTCGTTTATCATGATTATGTCGAAATTTTCTGTAATAGGTGTGAGTGTTTTAACCAGCCTTTTATAAAGTTCCGGTAGTGCACGGCCGCATCCATATACCGGTGTTACTACGGAGATATAAGGCCGTTTGTATGCTTGTGTCGTACCATCTGTACATAAAATTGTATGATCTTTTATATTTGTATCGAAGGTTGTCTCTTGAATGAGATAGAGCGGCCTTTTTTTTGTTTCATTGAAGATTTTGCCTATATATATGCCTAAGATACCGAGATTGGCGAACAGTAAACCGCCAATAAAGTAGATTGAGACCATTACACTGGTCCATCCAGGAACTGTAATATCATAAAGGAAGTAACGGATGATGAGCCATATTGCATAAATTAGAGTCAAAGTAGCCAATATAAACCCAAAGTGGACGGAGAGACGCAGCGGCTTGTTAGAGTGGGCAACTATACCGTCGATTGCCAGTGTCAATAGCTTTTTGAAAGAGTATGTACTTTTTCCATGTTTTCTGGGAGCGTGTGCGATATCGACATCTTTACGGCGAAATCCCATCCAGTATGTAAAGATGGAGTAGGAGCGATTTTGTTCTCTCATGCGGCGATGAGCGTCGGCTACCTTTTTGGAGATAATACTGAAATTTGCTACGGATTCGTCGAAAGTGATGCCGCTTAAATAGTTAAATATGGTGTAATTTGCTTTCGATGTAAAACGTTTGAAAAATGAATCTTTTCTCTCTATGCGTCGACCGAATACGACGTCGTAACCCTCCATTGCGGTTTTGTAAAGTTTCGGAATCTCTTCCGGCAGATCCTGGAGGTCGCAGTCCATTACCACGATCCATTCGCCTCGAGCATAATCCAAGCCGGCTGTAATAGCTCTGTGTTGACCGTAATTGCGAGAAAGATTGATGCCTCTAACTCTTGAATCGCTGGTGCCTAATTTCATTATGATATCCCAGGCGTTGTCTGGACTGTGATCGTTTACCATTACGATTTCGAAATCATCGGTAATTTCGCTAAGTGTTTTGACGAGCCTGTGATATAGCTCTTCCACTGTTTGCGCACAGCCATAAACCGGTATAACAACGGAAAGATATGGACTTTTTTTCATTATTGCTCTTTCTCTATAAAATGATTCAAGATGCAGATGAATCTGTCGATTTGTGTTTTTGATGCGTTGATGAAGTCAAAATTAAGAATTTTTTTTGAAAAGTTTCGACTCTCTTCCTGCATGGGATATCCGAATATAGGGTCTACAGGAGGGTACCATATACTTACCGGAAGGTTTGCATCGAGAAATTTTTTAATTAATCTCTTTCGATCTTCCGGTTTTTGGACCAAAAGGTTGTAGCGCCATGGAGACGCACCTTTTTCAAAACTGTATTTTTGAACTATGGATAGGTTCCATAGAATGTTTGTATCGATATATTCGATAATTGATCGGCGAAAATTTATATTTTCCTCTAATTTTGCAAGAGCTTCATGTAGGGAACGGACATATTCAGTATCAGGTTGGAAAGTGTAGATAAAGGAGTCTTTAAAAAAGTCATTGAATGAACTCAGGTTCCCTATCAGTTCGTCGTGGTATTCAGAGTAGAGTATCGGTTTGTAAAGGCGATCGATCATAACGCTTTTATCGCGATAGATCATTTCATCGTTCTTAATTGTTTTGGAAAGCGATTTTATATCTATTGTCATATCGGTCGCCAATAGACCACCTTTTCCAAGGGCAATGTGTTTATTGTCGTTAAAGCTGAAAATAACTGCATCCGCTTCCTTGCTTATATGCCCCGAGACGTCATCCATACCAAGTGCACCGGCGCAATCTTCAATAAAAAAAAGAGATCTTTTTTTGCAGAGTTGATAAATTCTGTCTCTCTCTTTGACCGGATTTCCGAACATGTGAGGTAAAATGACCGCGGCAATATCATCATTGTCAGATAAAAGTGTCTGGATGCTTGATAATGCGGCATTGCCAGTCATGGGGTCGATATCGCAAAAAATAGGTCTATTGCCTGAACCCAAAATTGTATAAGGCACAGTGTAGCAGATATTAGAGGGGCATACCACCTTTTTGTCGGAGATATTATTGGCTTTTAGATAGAGGTAGAGTGCCGCAGATGCACCTGCCACAAAATAAAGATTTTTCTTATAGAAGAAATGTCTATACTCTGACGGAATTTCAATCATAGATACTCCTCCAGGTACCATTTTACCGTTTTGACTATGCCGGTTTCAAAGTTTTCGTCGGCCCTCCAGCCCAGTTCCTTTTCGATTTTCGTGGCGTCTATGGCGTACCGGCGGTCGTGGCCAGGGCGATCCGGTACGAAGGTGATGAGGTTTTTGTAGGTTTTGGGTTTTTGGTGCCGGGTTGTAGGTTTTGGGTTTTGGGTTTCATGTTTTGGGTTCTGGGTGTCGGGGTTTATCCGGTCGTTTTTTTCGATGGGGTATATTTCATCCAGGATTTCGCATATTTTGTTGGCGATGTAGAGATTGTCGCGCTCGTTTCGGCCCCCTATATTGTACGTTTCTCCGGCTCTGCCTTTGTGAAACGCAAGGTCGATCCCTTTGCAGTGGTCGAGCACGTAGAGCCAGTCTCGTATGTTTTTGCCGTCGCCGTAAATGGGAATGGGGTTGCCCTGAACGGCGTTGCGTATGATCGTAGGGATCAGCTTCTCGTCGTGCTGTTTGGGGCCGTAGTTGTTCGAGCAGTTGGTGATAACGGTGTTCATTCCATAGGTGTGGTGGTAGCTTCGCACTATCATGTCGCTTGCGGCTTTGCTGGCGGAGTATGGGGAGTTCGGTGCATAAGGAGTCTCTTCGGTAAAGAGACCGGTTTCGCCGAGTGTTCCGTATACTTCGTCGGTAGAGATGTGGTGGAAACGGGGGATATGGGATTTGGGATATGGAGGGTGGGATATAGGGGATGGGGTTTGGGATTTGGGGAATGGGGTATCGCTTTCGGAACCGTACTCCATATCCCTCTCTCCATATCCTATATCCAAATATCTCTCTTTGTATTTGAAAGGGCCGTCCATCCACTGTTTGTAGGCTACGTCCAGCAGGGTGAACGTTCCGTTCACGTTTGTCTCTATGAAGACACCGGGGTTCTTGATGGAGTTGTCCACATGGGATTCGGCGGCGAAGTGGATGACACCCCGTATATCGTACTCGTTGAAGATATCTTCCACAAGTTTTCTGTCGCAGATGTCGCCTTTTATAAATATGTGTCGTGGGTGGTTCTCGACCTCTTTCAGGTTTTCGAGGCTGCCGGCATAAGTGAGCAGATCGAGATTTATAATTTGATACTCAGGATGCTTTTGCAGAAAATATGGAACGAAGTTCGAGCCTATGAATCCCGCACAGCCGGTTACCAGGATGGATATGGGATGTCGGGAATGGGATCTCATGTTAGGCAAAGGTGTCTCCTGCGGTTGGTATTTGGGATGTAGGATATGGGATTTAGGATATGGGGGATTGGGA
>JALWBF010000040.1:0-2381 GCA_027016055.1 Archaeoglobaceae archaeon
GTTTTGGCCGTGCAGGTGCGCGACATAAAGCTGAGCAACGAGAAGCTGGAGCTCAGCCGTAACTTCACGAACAAACTCTACAACGCCGCCAACTACCTGCTGATGAACGTAGAGAAGTTCCCGAACCTCGAAGAGTGCCGCATCGAAACGCCGCTCGGGCGCTATATGCTTTCGCGCTTCGCGCTGGCGGCCGAAGAGACCAGGAGCTACATAGACCAGTACAGATTCAACGACGCCGCCACAACCCTCTACCGATTCCTGTGGGGAGAGTTCTGCGACTGGGGCATAGAGCTGAGCAAAGCGAGCAAAGAGAGCGTAACGGAGCTTGGAGCGGTGTTCAAAGAGGCGATGAAACTGCTGCACCCCTTCATGCCGTTTATAACCGAATATCTCTGGCACAGGCTCTCGGCCACCGCACTCGAGAGCGACGGCTCCATCATGGTAATGCCCTACCCCGAAAACCTGCCGCGCGACGAGCAGATAGAAAAAGAGTTCGCCGCCATCATCGAAGCCGTGGTCTCCATACGCCGGGCGAAAGCGACGGTAGAGATGCCGGGCAAAAAGATAGAGATCGCCTACATAAAACCCGACACCCCGATGGACGCCGAACTTGCCGCACCATTCATAAAACTGCTCGCAAAGACCGAAAAGGTCTCTTTCGTAGACGAAAAAGTACCCGACGCCATAACGGACGTGAGCGAACATATGCAGATATACCTGCCATTAAAAGGAATAGACCTCCAACCCCTCCTAAAGAGGCTCGAAAACCAGCAGACGAAACTAACGAAAGAGGTGGTGAAACTCTCCGGAATGCTCAAAAACGAAAAGTTCGTAGCCAACGCCCCTGCCCACGTGGTGGAAGAGAACAAAAAAGCGCTAGAAGAGGCGCAAAAGAGGCTGAAAAAGGTAGAAGCGGAGCTGCTGCAGCTCACTTCGATCTGATCTTTCTTCGGAGGTCGGAGCGCTTTTGCGCTCCGTGGGGTTTGGGTGTCAGCAGGTCTGGTTACTGTTTTTGAATAGACTTCTACCTTCGACATTACATCCATAATTTGGCGATTATTGGCAGATGTAAGAGCATCAAGATAATTACTGTATATTTATTGTTTTATCTTAGTAGAAAATCTAAGTTCTTTTACCTCATATAATTCTACATCGGTAATATCAACTTTCGTATCATAAAACAAAACAATATTGCTACCTTTTCCAACAGAACTTTTGAAAATGAAGCCATCAAATTCGGCATCTTTAATAAGTTCTGAAAGATATTGACTTGGAAGGTATTCTAAATATGCATTTCTAGGAAGAACAGGCTTTGACAACTCTTCTGCAAAGTGCTGTAATAATGAAATATACTTGAAAATGAACAATGTTTCTTCACTCTCTTTTGAAAAAGGTGAAGTACTCTTTCTTGGATTTCTTAAATCGGCCAATCTCAATTTATTAATAATTTTTATTTTTGCAATCGTAATCACATCTCCTTTATGGGGGCGTACTTCAGCAATGGCTGTAGAACGATCGGTAGCGGTGTACAAATAGGAGATACCCACAGGATTGGCTCTTCCACCATTTTTTACGAATTGGGCAGGTGGCTTTCCCATTTTCGCAGCTTCAATTAGTTTCTTATCTTCACTTATCCTTGCACGATACAGCAATCTTTTACTAAAATTATGAATAGCCAACTCATTCAACCATTCACGGAATCGTTCTATGTCAAAATCATTAAATTTTAAAAAGAATCTGTTGTTATGCTTAATCTCAGTTTTAAAATTCTCCCATACCTCTTCTACGGATTGAATATCAAGTTTGTGCCGATATTTTTTCCTTATAGAGTAAGGAACTATCTTTGGTATAAGTTTTGATGCAATCTCTTGATTGAAAAATATTTCCCAATCATTTTGGATTAACAAAGCTAAATTAGTTCCATTAACATCATCCTCATCATAAATCTCTAATAACATTTCAAAGTAATCAACTATGTAATCTATTCGGATAATTTTTACATTTTTTGATCCACAGATAGAACATACTTGAATAACAATACCTTCTTTTTTAATTATTCCGTGTATAATTTTGTCGTTGATGCACTTTTCACAGCAACTATCCATTTTGTTCCTCTAAAAATCTTGCAATTACCTCCAAATGGTTTTGCATTGAGAGTTTTTTTGCGTATCCTAGTCCTCGGAAAAGTTTCTTTTCATAAAGCTCTATGTATTCCTGTGAAGCTTTTGTATTATATAAATGATGACGCTTTTCATCTTCGACTAAATATTTAAGTGCCTCTATAAATTTTCCACCGGCATCCTTATTGTCATCTCTTCTATCTGATTTGTAGTGTTTAATAAACATTTCATCATCTTCACTTTTTTTCAAATATGTCATAT
>JALWBF010000040.1:2391-4279 GCA_027016055.1 Archaeoglobaceae archaeon
ATGAATTGCAACTGCCCATGCTGGACCTCCACTATCAGAATAATCATCTCCAACTATTAAAAAATCTCCGAAACCGTCTAAATTTTCTTCAAGAAAGTCCAAGTGCAAGTCAGAAAAAGGTTCTTCATCTATATAGTGAGCATTTTTTTCTCGTTTAAAGCCATCTCTTAAAATAATCTCTTTTCCTATATCTTTGAACTTTCTTCTATATCGTTTATCATTTCCGTTGGATACGAAAATATTATATTGAATGTTTGTAAAATATTGTTCCAATAAAGCATGGAGTTCTTTTGTATTTGAAAATCCTCTATGGATTATCGCTATCTTGTAGTCTTTGAATACATTTAATAATCTTTTCAACTCTTTCAATTTGGATGAAGTGTCTACTATAATGCCAATAGTTGCTAACTCTTTATCGGTTTCCTTTAACAAGAATTCTTCTAATTTATCATTTCCATTTTTTGAAAATTCACCGACCTTTGGATTGACAACCAATACACAAGATACATCATTTTCTTTAAATTGTTCAATGGTTCTTTGAAGTGGATTTAAATTTTTCTTAACAGGTTCAACAATGGGTACTATATTCCCTTTTTTTAAAACTTGATCAGCTTGTTCTTTGAGCAAGACAAGTTCATACTGCTTGCCTCTAAAATATGGAAAATACATTTATATATCCCCTTTTAAAATATCTTTTATCTTTAGCTCAAGAAGAGACAAAAATTTCTTTTTTTCAGCATGAGTTAATTTTGTCTCAATCACTCTTGCTTTCAAGGATTTTGGGGTATTTGCTATAAATTCTTTTAATTGCTTTCCATCCCCTCTTTTTTTTACAATTTTTACCGCTTCTGCGTAGGCTCTCCCTTTATCAAGCATTACAAAAATCTCTTTCGCATATTTATATATTTGCGAATTTGGAACATTAACTTTTTTATCTGTAAGCTTATTAATAATAAAAAGGTATTCATCACGTCTTAATATATCAAAAAGACAGGATAGATCTACATTCTCTTTATTCGACATAGATTCAAAAATTGTTGATATGGTTCCATTCCTGTTGAGCTGCAAAAGCCCTATTCCTTCCTCTCTCAGATGGGTAAGCTTACCTACTTTATATGTATCTGTTACTACATAAATTTTATCAAAAACTTTCCTGTAATCATCGAGCTGTTTCAAGAGGCGACCAAGATTATCATATTTAGATTTAATCTCATAAGCAGTAAACGTTCCATTAACGATCACACAATCTGCCTTTGAATTTTTTACACCAACTTCCGTAAGCATAAAAGATGTGTTTAGCGAATGTTTTCCTAATAATATTTTGTTCGCCAAAACATTTTTATAAATATATTCATTAGGATACTTTTTTTGAATATTGTCATATATTAAATCGTAAATGCTAGAGAGTTTTAAATCTTCTATTGCCTGATAATTTTCACCCAGTGCATGCTTCAATATTCTATAAAGTCTCATTGAAGAGCCAAATTTTGCCAACTCTTTGATAACAGATGGCAAGAATATATTTGACAATGATGACAATTGGTTTTCATCTAAAATAACTTTTTGTATCATCCTAAATATATCCTTATACTATTTTCTTTCTATGCTTCAGATTAGGAACTGGTATTTCTCATTTTAGCAATTTTTTTCTTTGTAATTATCATAAAAGCTCATCATAGACTAAAAATCGGCTGTAGCACCATTACAACTCCACCACTCTCTCAAACATCTCCTTGATCTGGTAATCCCCCCATTTTCTACCCCTTCAAAAAGAGCAGCAACAGATCATCGGCTCCATGCGAGATATTGTACGAGACGATGAAGCGCTTGCACAAAAACTTGATGCCATTGTCTCCATCAAAGGGATAGGAGAGCTGACCTCACTTAT
>JALWBF010000041.1 GCA_027016055.1 Archaeoglobaceae archaeon
GAATAATCCTGACCGTTTATTCGATCTCCCTAATTTTAAAAAATCCCGAATGGGGATTGGGAGCCATAACGCTCGTTTTGGGTATATACTTCTTGGTTAAGGCTTACGGATTCGAGGAATCCGTGGAGAATTATCTATCGACCGTGAAGCAATCGCTTATGGAAGGTAGGCTATCTTTTGTTATGTATATCATCGCACTGATCCTGTTCATCATAGGCATAATTCAGGGCTTCTACAACTTTTGGATGTTATACAATCAGAAGGTTATGCCCGGAGTCGTTACGCTGATAGTATCCTTTATATACGGCTCGATCTGGTGGATCGTAGCTTCCGGGCTGTCGGCAACTCTCGGAAAGATCTTCGATCACGTTCTCGAAAAGAAATCCTTCAAAAAGTATATAACTATGATGTTTATGATCGTAGCGGCGGGCTGGGCTTTCTGGGGAGCGAGCACCTTTCTGCTTAGCAAGAGCAACGTTATTAACGTCGGGGAATCTCCGCTACAGAACTTAGTGATGTCTATAGTGGCGTCAATACTTATATCCTTGCTTGGAATATTACCGCTTAAGATACATGAGGGCTGAGATAATTCCGAACGAGCCGGCGATGTTGCTTAAGGGGAGAAGGAAGATTTTGCTCGTTGCGGATCTACACATAGGTTTCATTGATTTTTATGATAAAAAAATTATAGAAAAATTGAAAAATTTAGCTGAAAGCGTTGAAGCAGATGAGATCATCGTGCTCGGAGATATTAAGCATAGAATCGGCAGATATAGCAGATTGGAAAAATTGTTCGGGGAATTCGATGTTCCCCTATCCGTTATCAAGGGTAATCACGACGGTGGTTTGGACTGTTTCGAAGTTCTGAGCTCCAGAGGAATAAGAATCGGAAGGTTCGGTCTTTTTCACGGGCATGCCTTGCCAAATGATGATGTTATGGAAGCGGATGTTCTGATCTTCGCTCACGCCCATCCTTCCGTTCTTATAGAGGGCGTTAAGGTTAGGGTTTGGATTTTCGGCGAATTCGAGGGAAAAAAGGTCGTCGTAATGCCGGCTTTCAACGACCTATGCGCATCGACGCCGGTAAATATTGAAAAGCCGGCCGGATTTATGTTTAAAAGATGGGATTACAGAAGTGCAGAAGCCATTATGCTCGATGGGACATACTTGGGCTCTATCAGGCTTTTGTAGCCAGACCTTTCCATCTCTTGTAATCAACTTCCAAGCCCAGGAGCTCCATAACCCTCGCAACCGTGTGATTTACTATGTCATCTATCGTCTTAGGTTTTATGTAAAAAGCCGGAACCGGTGGCATAACTATTGCCCCCATCTCCGCAAGCCTGCACAGGGTTTTGAGATGGCCCAGATGCAGGGGAGTCTCTCTTACGAGCAAAATTAACCTTCTACGTTCTTTCAGCGTTACATCCGCAGCCCTCGTTATAAGATTGTCCGTGATGCCGTAGGCTATGCTCGATGCCGTCTTTATGCTACATGGTGCGATAACCATTCCGTCATGCCTAAAGCTCCCGCTTGAAATGGGTGCCGCCATCTCGGATTCCTCGTAAAATTTGTGGGAAATCTTTCTAATATCTTCGACGCTGTAGTCCGTTTCCACTTTGAGCGTAATCTTTGCCTTTTCCGAAACTATTACGTGAACCTCCGCAACGTTTCTAAGCTCTTCAATCAGCCTTATTCCGTAAATCTGCCCCGAAGCTCCGGTTATTGCTACTATAAACCTCATTTAAGCTCGTCCCACTTCCTCTTCTGCCTCCACTTAGATATTGCAACCCCGGCTAATCCTCCGCCGACTATCACCGCTATGCCTATTCCGATGTATGTGAGCATCTTTTTGTCCAATTTGAAGCTGAAACTCGGCTTCGTCGGAGTTGGGGTCACTTTTGAGCTGATGATGTTTTGAAGCTTCGAAACGATAATACCGAGCTGAAGCTTGATGTTTTTAGCCTTACCTATTAGGTCTTTAGCGTCATCGATTACGTTATCGTATTTTTTATCATCGAAGAGCTTCTGAATGTTGTTTAAATCGTTTTTAAGGTCGTTAACCGTATATTTGATCTGAGTAACGTTTAACTTAATATTTATAACTTCATTAGCTTTTCCCGCATTTTCTGCAACACTTATGTAGCTTTCCGCTTTTAGAATCAATGCATCTATATCGTTCATGATGTTCTTAGCCTCGGTGAGGTAATATTCAGCCTTTCTTTCCTTAATCTTAGTCTTCAGATCATTAATCGCGTTTTTAATCCAGCCAATCTTCGTGCTAACTTTTGAGTAATCCTTATCATTGTAATATTCCTTGGCAAGCGTTAGGTTGTTGGATATCTTGTTGTATTCTTCATTCAAACTTTCGACGCTTATGTATTTTCCGAGCTCGTCTATCTCATTTTTTATCTTTTTTAGTTCATTCTCCAAGCTCTTGAGACTCTCCTCAAGCTTCGAAGGATTTACTATCGTTATATTAAACAGTATCGGATCTCCGTCCTGAGGAACCATCTTAAAGAACGTAAATTCTTCGAGACCACCGCTGATTGAAGGAACGTAACCGCTGACGTTAATTTCAATGTGATCTACTCCATATCCAGAACTTATCTCATACCCCTTTATCGTTAGGCTATCTTTACTTGTCGATTCGGTGTATTTCACGTATGTCTCTCTTGAAACGAACGAAACCTCCATGTTTTTTGGGGAATTCAAGTAGTTGTAGAATGTGTAATCCCTATTTTCCATTCTCTTAGCTATGTCATCGCTCTTCGGTTCGATCGTAATCTTAACGTTCAGCTTATCTCCCGGACTGTAACAGCTCTTCTTACCTTCGACATTTATCTTAAGATCTTCCTTTTTTAAGTATTCCAGTCCGAGAACCGGCGTAGCAAGTAAGAGCAACAAGAGAACCGCTATCATCAGCTTTTTCATTGCATCACCTCACACCAGTGGCTCTATATCTTCGTCAAATATTGAAAGCGTCTTTTCAATCCTTTCCTTCTCGACCTCTTCTATCTCCTCCTTAGCTTCAACCGCAAGCCTCTGCAATTGCTTAACTCTTGGGATATCCGTAACGTTCGCTAAAACGACTAAAGCAGCAACGTATTTAGTTCTCCTAGTCGGATAGTCTCCGGCTCTGACTTCAACTCCGGCGATCTGCTCCTCGAGCCATATCTTTGCCTTCTCCAAACCCTTCCTATCCAAATGCTCCGGAGGTCCGGCTACAAGAACCAAAGCCCTTTCCGCACTTCTTATGTTGCACGGAATTGTGAGCCTACCCAAAGCAGCCCTTCTGACAAGGGAAGCTATCTTCGTAGCCTTATCTTCTTCCATTATGTTCGGCTCCCTTTCCTCTTTCCTCTTGAAAAACGGCAACTTTATCTTAGCGACTGATTTCTTCTTCTCCTCAGCCAAGCTCGTTGCGTAGCCTATTGCAGAAATGCCTCCTCCTCTAAGGGTATTGATAACTTCAGCGCTGTCTATCACCATCTCTCCGACCATTCCCTCCTCAACGGGCTCTCCGGCTCTTGCCAAAATCGCCAACCTTTTGACTATCTCCTCATTTATCTTTGCAAAGCTCTCCTTTAAACTCAAACCTTCGAACTTCCAAGCTCCGTTATCCACCAAAATCAGATTGTCGACGTATTTCAGCAGTGAAACCATGCTTCTCGCGGCATTCAAAGAGTATAGCTTTCCCTCCTCCGGAGCCGGAAGAACTCCGACCACGTAAACGGGCTCGGAATACATTTCCGAAAGGTATTTCGCAAGCACCGGTGCCCCTCCGCTTCCGGTTCCTCCTCCTAAGCCTGTGATGATCAGAAAAGCGTCAATTTCATGGGTTCCCCTTTCATCTATCGCACTCAAGATCGTTTCGATCTCATCTTGTGCTATCTTGGCTCCAAGCTTATTGTCTGTTCCAACTCCATGCCCCTTAACTACGGTCTGTCCTATGAGGATTCTATCCTTCATCGGCACATGCTTGAGACCCATTAGGTCTGTTCTTGCGGTATTTATGGCTAAGGTCTTGATCGTGATTCCCGATCCTCTCATCTTCTCATTTTCGAGAAATAAATCGAGTATTTTTCCTCCACATTGTCCGAAGCCGATTACGAAGAACTTCATAGTTTCACCGCTAACTTAGCCTTTAAGCAATTTTAATTTAAGCCTTTCTGTAATTGTTAAATTAACAGTATAAAATTTGTGGGGGTGATGCGATGTTCGTCGACGATTACAGCTTCGGTAGAATCGTAATCAACGGTAAGAC
>JALWBF010000042.1 GCA_027016055.1 Archaeoglobaceae archaeon
ACTATAACTCCGTTCCCGCCCAGGGCTTCAACGGCATTTCTTAAAACTGCCCTAACGTCAGCATACTGAAGGATGGACGAGCATATTACGTAATCGTATCTTCTTCTGAATATAAGCTTGGAATCGACGTATTCCTGCCTCAATTTTACCCAGTCCAATCTGTTCTCCTTAATCCTTACCTTGGCTAAATTCAGGAGGGGTTTCGAGAAGTCTATTCCGGAATAGATTCCATTAGGCCCTATTTTCTCGCCGTAAAATACCGGCGATGCGCTTCCGCAACCGAAATCCACGACCTTATCTCCATCGGAAAGCGAGAGAATCTCAGCGATCCTTTCCCTCGCAAGCTTAAATATTCCCTCTTTAAGCCACAGATCCCAGAGATCCGCATCCTTGATGAATCCCAAAGTTATGTTCGGATGATCTCTGTGTATTAAAGCGAAATAGGATGATCTATCCAAGCAGTCGAATAAGTTTAGGCAATCCGAAGACGGCTGTGCGGATATAAGTTCGAAAGCCTTCCTCAGCATCGATTCGAAGTCTATTTTACTGCAAAATTCCCTCCAACGCCTTGCGTATTCCGAGTTCGGATATTCCTTATTTTCGACATTTGTCTTTATTTTAAAAAAGTAGGATTTAAGTATCATGTATCCGTAAACGAAGTCGATGTCGTTCATGCTAAGCATGGATGAACCCCCTGTATACTTCCCTCACGTGCTTCGCAACTTTCCTACCCAATTCCGTTATTCGATAATACTTATAGCCGTCCCTCTCAACCACTTCAACTAACCCGAGCTCGATTAAGGAGCTGTTGCCGTTGTAACGGTTTCCCATCCCTTTAAGGCATCCCAAAACGTTCGAAGGATCGCTACCTATCATTCTGGCAATGTTCGTGAGGTAATCAGCATTGGGATATATTGAGTCCAAATACAGAAGCACCTTTTTTCTAAGAGAGCTTTTGTTTATAGATCTCAGGATGTGCGGATCTATCGTTAGTATGCACGACTCAAACATCGTCGTCACCTCATGATGATTATCGTTATTATCAGTAAAATTATTGTTCTTCAAGCTTTAAAAGTCTTTCGATATCCTATTAATAAAAAATTTAATTATATACCTAAAAGATGCATTATTACGAGCTGGGAGATGTAGCCGGAAACCGCTGCGAGCCACATCATTCCAACCAAATGCACGAAACCGCTCATCCACCGCCCGCCGTCTATCATCTTAATTGCAATTGACGCAATTATGGCATGGAAGAATAGGATGAACAGTATTGCGGCGTTTAAATAAGCTAAATCCAAGCCCGATACCGTATGCAACAAGCCTTGCAGGAACTTTCCCGGAATCTTAAGTGATGAGAACATCCTGTTCATAGCCTCCACGACTCCGAAGGATACGTAGAGTGAGAAGGCGATACCTATTATGACTCCGTAGCATATGCCGACGAATGAGCTCGCGCTTCTGTCTCTTCTCTCCCTAAGACCGTTTATTATCGCGAAGTTCTTGGAAACTATCTCCGCAACATCCTTGGGATCGCTGCCCAAAGATATTGCCTCCACGAACATATCTATGAATCTGTAGATCAGATTGCTTCCGGTATCGATGCTGAACTTCTCCCAAGCTCTCTTCTTGTTTATCCTCGTGCATAATCTTTTATAAAGGGCTTTAACGTCCTCTGTCAGCGCTCCGAAATCGTGGGCTGTTAGGAACTTAAGGGATTCAAGTATATCTCCTCCTCTTGCAGAAGCGGAAGCACCCAAGCTCATTATGAATGACGGAGCATTCTTGTCCTTGTCCTTAATTACAGCTTCCTCCTTCTTCGATAGGTATCCCGGAATTACGAGCGGTGTAACTGAGAGAGCTATTATGAACGGGGGCGGAATCTTGACTATTCCCCAAACGTATGTCACGAAAAGTGAGATCGTGAACACGACCAAGCACAAAGCACATGAAATGTAGAACGACCTGTAGAGCTTCCAATCAATTTGCGTAAGCTCTCCGGATGTCTGCCAGATCGGATCGACGGGAGCTACTGCTTTAAGGTATACCAATATAGCAACTTCGACTATCACAAAGAATATAATTATTATGTTCAAAATGAATGTTACACTAAAGCCGGTTAGGAAGGGGGCTATTATCGCAAAAGCCGCGAAGAAGGAGAGAGAAAGAACGAGAGATACGTAAACCTCCTTAAAGACGTCAACACTGTAAAGTTTTCCCTGATAGAGATTCGAGAAGGCATTCATAACTGTCTCCTGCTCCCTCTTTATGAATTCCCTGAAATCCTCACCGCTGTCAAGCTCGTGCGCCATTCTGTCTAAGAAGTCCGCGAATATCTTGCTGGGAGTCCTCCTTGCTAAGAATCTGCATGCTTGGGCAAGGTTTTTGTTCCACTTCTCCATTAGAAGATAGATCTTCTTCGTTTCCTCAGCCAAAGCCTTATACTCCTTTCTTTCGGAAAGCATCTTCATCATTTCCTTTCTGCTGACTTCAGATGTCGCCAAAGCTCCCAAATGGGTTATGTAGAAGTGTATGTTATCCTCTATCTCCTTCCTAATCCTTCCCTTGACTATCTTAGGATAAAGCAAAGCCGTAAGGATTACGAACATCGGGATTATGTATAGCAAGATTGCGAACAGTCCCAAGGATATTAGAAGGGATCTGAGCATCGTTAGCAACAGTAGGAAGTAGATCAATGCGAATATCGTGGATGGGATCAGAACGAACCTTACGTATTTCTGCATGTTCACATACATGCACACCACCTCACAGCCTGAACGGAAGTCCCTGCAGTCCCTTTCTGTAGAAAGCCCAGATTATCTTCGTAACCTCGTAATAGTTGAATATCTTAAGCTCGACCATCCTCTGAAGAATCCTTGCCCTAAGAAACATCTCCTCATATATCTGCCTCGGATCCTCAAAACCAGCCGTCTGGGCAATCTTATTTTCGAGTATATACGAGTTATACAATCCCCTGAAGATGTGCTTATCAGTTACCGAATCCCATTCGAAGACTGTTCTCGTAACAACACCTCCGACCTCTTCATAATAACCTTCTATCTCCTCAACGACCAAGCATCGCCTTAAGAACTGCCCCTTTCTATAGACTGCTTGCTGAATAAGAACGACGTTCAAGTTGTCTATGAACGTGATCGGAACGTTTATCGGATCGCCGGTCAACCTCTGAATTAGCTTCTTAACGCTACCGGCGTGGAAAGTTGCCAAAACTGGATGACCGGTCTGCATAGCTTGGAAAGCGACGGCACCTTCCTTACCTCTGATCTCACCGACTATGATGTAGTTCGGCCTGCTTCTCAAAGCCGCTTTAAGCAGATCGAACAAGTCTACCTTGCCTTCCGTTCCCCTTTCCCTCGTGCAGAGCTGCTGCCAGACGGGATGGGGAACCTGAACTTCAGGAGTATCTTCAGCCGTGAACACCTTAGACTGCGGCTTTATGAACGGAATCATTGCATTAAGCGTCGTCGTCTTACCGCTGGCGGTTTCTCCGCTAACCCATATGCTCATTCCGTATTCCAAGCAGAGCCAGAGATAGGCTGCGATCTCAGCAGAAAGCGTTCCCCAAGCTATAAGCTGCGTTATGCTTAGAGGAACCGCAGTGAACTTTCTTATGGTGAAAGAAGGACCTTTAAGGCTTACGTCCGTGCTGAAGATTATGTTTATTCTGCTCCCATCCGGAAGTGATCCGTCGACTATCGGCGTCCTCTCGCTGACGGGTCTTCCAATTCTCTCTCCGAGATTCTTGAGATACTCAGCCATATACAGCTCGTCCTTGAAGTCTATGTTCGTCGGAAGCATGTCGAATATCTTGTGAACTATGTGAGTGTTGTGAGGCCCTATCACATGGATATCCTCGATATACGGATCCCTTATAAGGGGTTCAAGTGGTCCGACTCCTATAACGTCCCTCTTTATCAGATATCTGAACTTGTAAACTTCCTCTTCAGTTAACTTAAGCTTTTCAAATCCCAAACTCAGAAACCTTCTCTTCCTCTCGAGCGGAACTTTTTCGGAAACTATTTCAACTATTTTATCCATTAAAGCGTCTATAAGCTGGCTGAGTTCTTCGTCATCCTTCGGAATCTTCTCCTGAGGGGCCAGTTCGAGCATCTTGTCCATTAAAGCCTGAAACTTAGGCTCCTCATCCGGAGTTAACCTCGGCTCTATCGCTATGTAACGTCTGTTTCCGTCTTTGTCGGTGTATATGTGGATGAATATCGGATCTCCGACCGGATATATGAGATTCGGTCTCGGAAGGGATTTCATATCTCTGCTCAAAGCCGGAACGAAGGTCGGGACTACCCCTTCCCTTTTCTTGAATTCCTCTATATATTTCCTGAGATGAGGATTCCTCTTCAGAGCATCTTCCAGCGTATCCGACTTTACGACCTTCATGCTACCGCGGCAATTTCAACTACCAAACCTATCTTCGGCTCAACCCTAAACGCGATCTGCTTTGAATACTGACCGGCAGCCAAATTAAATTTCTTTATAATCATCATGTTTTTTAAATCCGTTCCGAATTTCTTTATGGTGGTTTCTGCTATGAACGAGCATGTGGATTCTATTTCCTCCATAACGCTCCTTTCGAGCTCATCCAAAGCCGTCAAAATTATGGCCTTTCCGAGCGCTGACAATCTTTTGAAGAATCCCATGAGCTTTATTGCAGAATTCGGATCTATATCGAACTTTACGAGCGATGAAAAGCAGTCTATGATGATCACATCATTCTCAAAGAGTTGCCTCGCGTTCATAAGCTTCCCTGAGTAATCCATCCTCTTCTTCGGCTCTTGCAGAAGGGGATAGACTGTAATGAAAAGTAGCTTCTTTCTTATTATATCACGTGCTATATCGTAGCCTAACGAAGACATCTGCTTTATGAAATCTATCGTCGTGAGCTGTGTTGAGATGTAAGTTACCGAAACGTCGTTCTTCAGCAATCCGTAGGTTATTCTCTGACAAACTATCGATTTCCCGCTTCCGTGCTCTCCTATAATCAATCCTATAGTTCCAGCAGGAATCCCGCCTCCAAGCTTCTTGTGAAATTCGTCGTTAGCAAGCTGAACCGAGAAAATCCTCGCCATATCCATCACCTCAGCGTGAAGTCAAATGAGTCGGAAACTCCATTTTCAAGTATAACTGTAATCCTATGATTTCCGGAGCTGAGAGAGGCGATAACATCCAACTCCCCAACGTCTCCGGGGTTCAAAACCGAAGGATTCGTGGTTACGTTCTGTTTAGGAATTATCAAACCGTCTATCAGAACAGTGATCGTTTCGTTCGTGAATGCAAACGGTGCATCACCCACGTTCTTAACGTAGAATATGTAGGCGATATTGGTGCCTACGGTTTTGTTCGGTATATTCACGGGATCGTTTATAATTTCGAAATTCGTGGATAATATGCTCTTAATATATTCACCCTGATTCTTTATTTCTATTGACATCTTTTCTATGGTGATCATCATCACAGCTGCAACCGAACTGGCTATTAGTATCGTTGCTATGAACAGTATCATGTGTGCAGCGCTTTCACCGGCCATAGCTTCACCTCACGACGAAGGTTGCGTATTTTTCGATTCCGTTGTCCGAAACCACCTTAAGCCTATGCGAGCTTCCCACTGTTCCAGCTAAATTTCCGGCTTCGAACTCAGCGTATTCCAAAGGGTAGAGCTTTGAAACGTTGCATGTGGCGTTGATAAGCTTTCCATCGACTAGCAACGTAAATTTCGTGCAGTCGAAGGTCGTTGATCCGGTATTTTCTATTACAACCGTCAGGTTGTATTCAGTCAGGGTAACGTTAACTGCCGTAACGTTCACTATTTTGAAGTCCGAAGTTTTTAGCTCAATCTCTTCTTTATTTTTAAGCTTAATAATTTTGTTTAGTTCCTTAACCTCGCTAACCGTTACGGTTGCAACGACTCCGAAGGCTATCAATCCGGCTATAAACAGCAGTGCAAAGCCGGCGGTTGTGCTAAACCCCATGTATCTCCGCTACCTCCTTCTTTATCTTGTATATCTCCCTTTCAACCTCCATCAAAAGCTCCCTGTTGAATCTGCCGGTTCTTAGGGCTTCGATGAAAAGCAGCGATGTTATATGATCCTGAACGTTCATGTAACCGACTGGTCTCCAGTCGGAGTTTTGATGATACAGCCTGATGCCCTTGGCGTATCTCAGAATAGTGAACAGAACGTTGTCGCTGATCCAGTTTATGTCTACGTAGTAGTTCAGAAGGTCCTCAAGCCCATCGTAGCCAACCCTTTCGATCATAAACTCTATCCACTTAAGCAGAATCATTATACTCTTCGCATCGTTCGGTATTTGCCTTAGGCGAGGTTCCGGCTGTGTAGGCAGAACTTCATCGGTCGGTTGAACTTGAATAGGCTGAGATTCTACTGGATGCGGTTGCTGGTATGATGCTTCGGATTTATCCTGCTGGATTGATTGTTCCATCGCAGTTTGCTCAATCCGAACTTCAGGTTTCGTTCTCTGCTTTAATAGAGATTCTATGTTCTCAAGCTTTCTGAAGATTTCATCGATCTTCCTTGCGTTCGTCAGATTCTCCTCGATCTTCTTTATTATCTTATCAACCTGCTCCTTAGTTACATTCTTACCCTTCAGCTTGTTGTAAAGATCTTCCAGCAGAACCGACGGTATCTTTCCTCGAAATTTGTTTAGGTATTCCTTAAGCTCGTTATCGTCAAGCTCATCGATGCGAATTATGTTTCTGTTATCCTCCAAGTCACATCACCTCCCCATAAAGAATTTCATCAATAATTTTATCTAAATCAATATTAATAATAAGCTTGAGATCTTTTTCAAGGTCATCGACCTTCCTCTTTAATTCTCCCACATCTACAATTCCGGATGATGAAACGAAGGGATTGATCTGGGATGAAACTACCTCATAAAGAACCATAACATCCTTAAGCGTGTCGTCCATCTTCTGCAGTCTCGATTTTATGTCGTCAAGCTCCCTCTTCAGGTTATCTATCGATACATCTATCCTCGGCAGCCTGTTCTCGATTTCATTTATCCTCTCCATGATCTTGGTAGTTAAATCCGAATCTACTCTCGGCTTAGCTTCTTCCTTTTCCTCCTTCTTAATTTCTTCCTCAAGCTCCTTTTCGATCTTTTCTTCTTCCTCCTCCTTTTTCTCCTCCTTTTCCTTCTTTTTCTTGATGATCTTCTTAAGCATACCGATCACCTCAGTTTTTATATAAAATTATTAAATTTTCTTATGTTATTTTTGAAAAAAAATAAGGAAAAAATTGAAGGTTACTGCAGTTCTATACAATTCTCCGTGTATGCTGGCGGTGTGATGAATTCAATTATGCCCGGAGCACCGAATTCCGGTCTGACTTCACCGCTGACAGGTATTCTGTTACCCAATCCGCTACCAAACACCTTTGTGAGATCCACGGTTAGTATAACCTTGTCACCGCTGTCAAGCGTTGGGCTTGCATTGTTACCAGTAACGGATCCATCAGCATCCTGCAAAACGATTATACCAAACGTATTAGCAGTCGTGTAATTCCAAGCATTTAACGACGAATCGAACACATTATTACTGCCAGTTGTTAGATCTGTATACGCATTCGGATTATATATAAGTTCTGCAGTCTTGTTATTCACACTCAACGATACTATGGTATTGCTCAAGTCTATCGGCTGTCCACCTGTGTTGGGCTCGACGTAAATTGCTAACTTCTCGATGGTTCCACCCGGAGCATCTGGATCGTAACCTAAAACCTTAACAACCTTGATACCACTGGAAACTTCCTTCGTTGTTTCCCTTCCAGTTGCCGTTGCTTTCTGCTGTAGGAATCCCACCGTCTGGATCAGCACTGCTGCACTGACCGCTGCAACCAAGACGATTGCTATGAACACTATCAGTATCTCAATTCCTATCGCTCCTTTCCTATCTTTCTTCATTCTCCTCAACCAACCCACCGTCTCACCTCCCTCGTCAATCACCGTTGTAAATACGATTATATTTAACAATTTTTTGCGTATATAATTCCATTTACTAATGCAAAAACGTTTATATACACACAAACTAATATTTGTGTAGATACTTATGTAGATAATTTCGAACTTAATAATTTAAATCTAATAAAAATAAAAAAATTAAAAAATCTAAAGGTTTAGGCCGCTTCTGAGTTCCTTAAGCTTCTCCTCAAGCGGATCCATGGCATCTTCGCCGTATTTACCGATTATATCAACTATCGCACTCCCGACAACTACGCCATCCGCACCGGCTTTAATTAGATCCCTTACATGCTCAGCCTTCGAAACTCCGAAACCTACTGCCAACGGCTTCGAGCATATCCTCTTAGCCCTTTTAAGAAGGTCGAAGGCAAGCTGAGATAGCTTTTCCCTCGCCCCTGTGGTTCCGTATAGTGAGATGAGGTAGACGAAAGCGGAGCTCGCTTCATCTATCATCCTCAATCGATCGTCGGGCGTGTTTGGGGCTGCTAAAAACACCGTTCCCATGTCGTATCTCTCGCAAACGTTAAGATATTCTCCAGCCTCCTCGAGCGGAAGATCGACTACGATCATAGCGCTTGCTCCGCTCTCCTTAGCTTTAGCAACGAACCTTTCAACCCCCATTCTGTATACCGGATTGTAGTAGGTCATCAAAACGACGGGTGTATCGGAATACTCCCTAAACTCTCTAACTATGTTGAAAACATCCCTAACCCTCGTTCCCGCTTTAAGTGCCCTAACGTTCGCCTTCTGAATAGCCTTCCCGTCAGCCATCGGATCGCTGAAGGGAATTCCCAACTCTATTACTTCTGAATACTTATCCAAGGTCAGCATGAAATCGAGCGTCGCCTTAACGTTCGGATCTCCTGCTGTTATGAACGTTATCAAAGCCGGCTTGCTGAACATGCCAAAGCCTCCATAACTATTCCCAAATCCTTATCTCCCCTTCCCGAAAGATTAACGACCACTATTTCATCCTTACTCATTTCCTTTGCAATTTCCATCGCGTAAGCCAAAGCGTGAGCTGATTCCAAAGCCGGTAAAATTCCCTCTGTTTTAGAAAGTTCCACAAACGCTTTTAGGGCTTGATCATCCGTAACGGCAACGTATTCGGCCCTTCCCGACTCCTTCAGCCAAGCATGCTCAGGCCCGACTCCCGGATAATCCAAGCCGGCAGCGATGCTGTGGGTCGTTGCTATCTGTCCGTCCTCATCCTGCAAGAAGTATGACAGCATCCCATGCAGAATCCCCTTTTCTCCAGCGCAAAGCGATGCGGAATGCTTTCCGGTTTCGATGCCCTTGCCGGCAGCTTCAACGCCGATCAGTCTGACGGATTTATCCTCTATGAACGGATAGAAGATTCCTATGGCATTGCTCCCCCCGCCGACGCATGCAACGATTACATCCGGCAGGGTTCCTTCGATCTCAAGGATCTGCCTCTTAGTTTCCCTGCCAATTACCGACTGAAAATCACGAACAATCGTCGGATACGGATGAGGGCCGACAACTGAGCCGATTAGGTAGTGCGTGTATTCGAAAGTTGCAACCCAATCTCGAAGCGCTTCGTTTATGGCATCCTTCAAAGTTCTGCTCCCGCTATGCACGGGAATAACTTCAGCTCCGAGCAGTTTCATCCTGAAAACGTTCATCTTCTGCCTTTCAACATCCTCGGCACCCATGTAAACATCAACCTTAAGCCCGAGCAAAGCTCCGGCTATAGCTGTAGCTACCCCGTGCTGTCCGGCTCCGGTTTCGGCAATCAATCGAGTTTTACCCATCTTCTTCGCAAGCAGAGCCTGTCCGATCGTGTTGTTTATCTTGTGCGCACCGCTGTGCAATAGATCCTCACGCTTAAGGTATATCTTAGCCCCACCCAGTTTCTCAGTCAAATTCTTAGCGAAATATAGGGGCGTAGGTCTTCCGGCGTAGTTTCTAAGATAGTAGTCCAATTCCCTTTTAAATTCCTCATCATCCTTCAGCTCATTGTATGCTTTTTCCAACTCCTTCAGCGGTGGAATCAACACTTCCGGCACGAACTGCCCGCCGAATTCTCCGAATTTCATGGGATCACCTTCCCGACCTCGAAACCCAAATCCCTAAAAACATCTATCGCTTTATCAACGTCTTTACCTCTAACAAGATCTGTCGAATAGGATGAAAACACCAAAACGCTAATTCCGGCATCCGCCAAAGCCTTTAAGATCTTCGAGATGAATCCGACCAAATCGAAGGGCAAAATAGCATCGAACGTAAAAAGCCTAAAATCCCTTTCGCATTCAACCGCATCAATTTTTTCCAGCTCGGATTCGGGTAGGACTACCGTTATGCCGTTGCCATCTCTAACGATTGCAAAGAAATCTACTTCCGGCATTTCTCCAACTTTTATCACCGCAAAGCTATCGGGATGCAGAACAACCCTCATAATCTTTTCACCACGCTCACGAATTCTCTGATCAAATCTTCATCCTTCCTACCGTTTCTCTCAACCCCGCTCGAAACGTCAACACCGAACGGCTTGACGAAGTCTACAATTTCAGCCACGTTTCGCGGATTTAAGCCGCCGGCAAGTATTACATCGAATTTTTCAGCAACAATTTTGCTGACGCGGTGGTCGTGAGTTATGCCAGAGCCCTTGCCGGTGTCGAGCAAAATCCTATCGACCTCGAACTGCTCTATTTGTTCAATCAGTTTCTCAGCATCTTTAATCGGATCTTCGCTCTTCTTGGGAACTTTAAAAGCCTTCATGATGAAAACACCGAATTCGGACTTTATCCTTTCAACGTCCTTAGGATCTATCGAATCGGTATGTATCTGAACGAAGTTCGCATCCGTCGCTTTTATAACTCTGCTCCATCCTCCGAAGTCGCTTAAGGTTGAAACGACAAATACCGGAATTTCTGCATTTTCCACGATCGCCTTCGCTTCATCCAAACTTATGCGACGCTTCGATTCGCATTCGACAACGACTCCGGTAGCATCGGCATATCTTTCGACGATTTTTAGATCATTGAGGTCTCTAATTCCGCAGATCTTCACGAACATGCTATCACGCTTCCATCAGCTTCACAGATAACCCTTGCAAAGGTAAACGAAGTTCCTTATAATCTTCAAACCCTCCCCTGCATGATATTCCGTAAGAACGCTCTCCGGATGGAACTGAACGCCCTCGATCGGCTCGCTCTTGTGTCTTATGCCCATAATAACGCCATCGCTCAGAGAGATAGCAGAAACCTCGAATCCCTTCGGAACTTCCAGAACTGCAAGAGAATGGTATCTTCCGGCTTCGAGCGGATTCTTAACTCCGCTGAATATCGTTTTTCCATCGTGCCTCACAAGGCTCGATTTTCCGTGCAAAGGCTTCACCCTTCCAACCTTCCCACCGAAAACATGCCCTATTATCTGATGCCCCAAGCAAACGCCCAATATCGGAACTTCAATCTCCAAAACTATCTCCGGGCTGTTTCCGACGTCTCTCTTGCTTTCCGGCGAGCCGGGGCCGGGAGAAATAATTATTCCATCAGGATCGATTTTCCTTACCTCAGCTATCGTAATCGTGTTCGGCACAACCTTGACCTCATCGAAAATCGAAGCGTATTCGGCTAAGTTCCAAACGAAGGAATCCCTATTATCCACAATAAGAATCATTCCGTCACCTCCAACGCCTTTAGAACGGCTGACATCTTTCTTTCAGTCTCCATGAACTCCTTCTCCGGCTTCGAATCCGCAACGATGCCCGCACCGGCTCTAACTCTGCATACATCGTCCATTTCGACCATCCTTATCGCTATCGCCATGTCAGCCCAACCGTTAACGGAAAAGTATCCTACGCAACCGCCGTAAACCCTCCTCTTCGACTTCTCAAGCTCATCTATAATCTCCATAGCCCTGATTTTAGGTGCCCCCGTTAAAGTTCCGGCCGGAAATGCGGCTTCCATCGCATCGAATGCCGTTTTGTCGTCTTCCATTTCCCCTATAACTTCGCTCTCTATGTGCTGAACGTGACTGTATTTTATCACCTCCATGAACATCGTAACCCTGACGCTCCCGGGTTTGCTAACCTTTCTAACGTCGTTTCTCGCCAAATCGACAAGCATAACGTGCTCGGCTCTTTCTTTCTCATCGGAAAGTAAAACATCCGCTATTCTTCTGTCTTCCTCCTCATCCTTGCCCCTCGGAGCAGTTCCGGCTATTGGATTTATCTTGACAATTCTTCCCTCGACAGACGCCATAGTTTCCGGCGAAGCTCCGACGATGTCTTTACCGAACTCCAAGCAGAACATATATGGACTCGGATTTATTGCTCTGAGATTTCTATAAATCTGGAACGGGGAATAATCGGTATTGATCTCGTATTCCCTCGAAAGGACTATCTGAAAAGCGTCGCCTGCAAATATGTATTCCTTGGCTTTCAGAACCATATCCTCGAATTCATCCTTATCCGCATCGCACCGCAGTATCTCGGAACCGCCCTCTTCATCATCGAACTCGAATCTCCTAGCCTTCTCAACCATCCTCTCCGCATTCTTTTCTGAGTTACCGAGGAAGTAGAAGCGGTTCGATATGTGATCGTAAACGAAAACTTCCCTATAATATCCGAAGACCGAAGGTTCATCGATGCTGCCGTCTATAAAGTTATGAACGGCATCGTAAGCTACGTAGCCCACAAAGCCTCCGACGAACCTTTCCCCATCGTCTTCGAACTCGAGCAAATCTTTAAGGGCTTTGAACGGATTCGTTTCTTTCGAAACGATCTTACCATCTATCCTAGTTCCCCTTCCGTCCACTTCTACAACGAACTCGGGATTAGCCGAGATGTATGTGTAACGGGCCTTTCTTTCGTGCTTTCCAGCCGATTCAAGAATGAACGGAAAATCGCATTCATACCTAAGGACGGCGTATAGCTTCATGGGATCGACGTATTCAAGCTTTCGGACACGCATTCACTATCTCCTCCAGCTTTTCTAAAGCTTTACCACCCAAAACGGATTTCACAAGCTCAACGCATTCATCGAAATCTGCAACGTCTGCTGAGTAAAGGGCTAAGCTTGCATTGGCTATTATGAAAGCCCTGTCTTCCTCCTTTCCATTTCCGGCAAAAACGGCCCTTATCCTTTCGGCACTTTCCTCCGGACTTTCGCAAGGAACGATTTTTACGGGCTTCAATCCGAAATCTTCGGGCTTAACCCTATATTTCTCGATTCCGTCCCTTCCGACTTCCGCGACTACGGTCTCTTTAGCGGGATTTACTTCATCCAAGCCGCTTCCGTGGATGACCAAAGCCTTCTTGACTCCCAAGAAGCTCAAGGCTTCCGCAACCTTATCCACCAAATCCAACGAACTTACTCCGACTATCTGATAAACCGGCTCGGCTGGATTCGCTAAAGGACCCAAGACGTTAAAGATCGTTTTGATCTTCAGCTCCTTCCTAACGGGCATAATCCTTTTCAGCGTCGGGTGATAGAGAGGAGCGAAGAGAAATGCGAAATTAGTCTTCT
>JALWBF010000043.1 GCA_027016055.1 Archaeoglobaceae archaeon
AACATCCCTCTTTCCTCCGGCGTTAAAACCTTTAAGCTTGAGCTTTTCTATGATGGCTGGAACGTTTATCGAATCAGCGAGTTCGGGCTTTATCCTCAAGTAAACCTGACCCTTCTCACCGAATCCTCTGTTCACAGCAACGACGACTTCGTAACCCATAACCCAAACTGCTTTTCTAACCACCTTCGATATTATGTTAAACCTACTTTTGAATTCTATTTTAGTGTATCCCCTGCAAGCTTCGACGTTGTCCAAAGCTTTCCAGACTTCCCTCTCGATGATGCTAAGATTCCTCAACCATTTTTCGTTCTCAAGCAGATCCCTCGGCTCGGATTCTACGACCGTTCTAACAGCGTCCTCGACACAATTCCTGTCCATGATTATGTAGTTCGAATCGAGCATTGAAACGAGTTTCATCGCATCCCTTCTCTGCAATCCGAATTCGGCGAGCAGTTGCATTGCCTTCTTACCGATCTTCCAATCGAAAACCCTTCTTCCGACGTCACCCAAGGCTCCCAAAGCTGAAAGGTAGCTCCAGACTGAAAAGTATTCCGAAGCTACCCAGCTCGCCGAAGGATATTCTTCTTCGCTCCTCCCTTCGATTATCGGATTCACGTGCTCGACGTTCGGCTTCTCTATCTTAGGCTGAATGTGATGATCGATGAACGTAACCTTTCTGTCGATTCTTTCAACCAACTCCGGAACGTTTAGATCGACTACGAATACATCCGTTGCTTTCTCAATTTTTTTCCAGATCCTATCGTCGAAGTCGAACAGTCCTATTGGCGGCGTAACGTTTTCCCAAGATTCGCCCAAGTAATCCAAAACCAAGGCTACGAGCGAAGCCGAGCAGATTCCGTCGGTATCCCAGTGGTGAACAATTAGCGCCGTCATCAGTCCAAGTAGCCCAAAGCCCTAAGCCTCTCCTTAACCTTCTCCTCCTCTTCCTCGCTGAAAACCTGCTCCTCCTCTTCCTCCAAGCTCGCAAGGACTTCCCTCAGAACGTATGTTACGTATTCGTCCACAGACTCGAATTCCGTTTCCTTAATCCTCTCTTCGATCTTTTCGTAGATTTCGACCGGTATCTTTACTTCCCTTAGCTCCATAGAAACCACCGAAATAAAATTGAATATTTAGCATATAAAGCTTCTCATGACGATATCATCTACCGATCCTTTTCATGTAACTCCTAACGAAGAACCTCTTCAGATCGAGAGGATCCGCAAAGAACAGTATATGCGACTTCCCGTTTGCCTTAGCCATTCTGTTGCAGAGTTCCAAGAACTTCCTATCCTTTCCAAGCATTATTATCGTCAGATGCGCGTCAACGCTCCTGAGATTTTCAGCCTCCTTAACCGCACATCTCCAAGGGGTTAGATAGGGATTGTAACTCGAAGTCGGCTCGCCGTCTGTTATTAGGAAAACTATTCTGCTACCCCTCTTCCCCTTCAAAATCTCCCTCGCCTTCCTCAGGGCTAAGCCTATATCGGTTCTACCTCTCGCATCCAAGTTTAGGATCTCGTTTTCCCTTATCTTCCTGACGTTGTGATTGAAAGCGACAACGTGAAGCTCATCCAAACTGTTCCTTCTTATGGCACTCTTCAAAGCCAACGCGGCTTCTATCGCTCCTATTATCTTCTTACCCCTCATAGAATCGCTGACGTCTATTAGCATCACGTAAACGCACTTCTCAGCGTGCTTCGGCATCCTCGCCACGAAATCTTTCTCATCCAAATTTATCTCCGGATCCCTCAAAGCCGATTTGATTAAGGTTTCCTGAATGTCTATCATATCGAACGTATGGATGAAGGGATCGAATTCGACGATTTCGTAACCCAGAAATATCGACATCCCTTCCTTTTCCGTCTCGTGCTCACCGAAATCCTTCTTTCCCAAATCCTGAAGGGAAAGCTGAAGAACTTTCTCACCCAATAGCTTCTCCGCTTGACTGCTGAAAAGCAGAACTCTTCTGTGAATCTTCTCGATTACACCTTCGATGTAACCTTCCTTCATTAGATCTTGAACTATTTCTTCGTAGAAGTAGTTCACGAGATCGCTTGCACTGATATCCTCCCTTCTCAACTCTCCTCTTTTCAGCATATCCTTGATCTCCTCCCACGCCTTCTGCCTCGCCCTTCTGTAATCTTCGATCTTGTCCATCCAAAAGGTGTTCACGTAGCTGAAGTTCTTCAGAATTTCGTTGAAGAGGCTCGAAAACATCTCGAAGGAGTGCTTTAACTCCTCGTTGCTTAAATGCTTCTTTATGAACTCCGATGGATCTATGTTCCCCTTCTCCCGGTAATATGGATTGAATATGGAGTAAAGTAGATCCCTCGCGAGATTTTGATCTATTCCGACTTCCTCCTTACACAATCCACATTCAGGCTTCCCAGTCATAGCCCGCATACACATACCTTCCAAAATCTACCTTATCTATTAAACCTGTGCAACGCTTTATAGCTTCGAGCAGGATTTCGAAAGCCGAGTTAAGCTCTTCCGGAGATTTGGCAAAGAGGGTGAGGATCTTGTATATGTTCTCGTATCTCCTGAAATCTATATCGTCCTCAACGCTTATCGGTTCGCTGCAAAGATCTGAAAGGTCTTCCATGAGCTTACCGAACGAATCACGCGGAATTAGGCTGTAAATTTCGGCGCACGTCTTGTTTATAGCCTCTTCAGTCAGCTTAACTATCACGTCATCCTTACTCATTTCGTCTTCCTCATAATCGAGCTCGATTCTGCTCCTCAAAGCTAACTTTACTATTTCGTAGTTCCTTCCGTAATCTATCAGCATCGCGCATTTATGCCCCTTACGAGTTGCGGAAGCTCTTAGATGATCGAAGAGCTTTATAGTTGCTCTGCATGACGGCTCAAGCTCTATTCTGCTTGCTATTCTGCATTCGTTCTTGTTTCTTGCAAGCCTGACTATTCTGGCTAAGATTCTAAGATGCCAGCTCGGCAGAATCGCCCCTTCCCTTAAACTCATGTTTCTCAATCCTATCTCTATCTCCTCCTCGAGAGTTTCCGGTGGGCCGATGGGTATCTCCTCAACTCTGTCCATCAGAGGTTCCTTTATATCGGCAACACCCTTATAATTTGCAGGATTCGTCGAAGCTATGAAGATCGTATCTATCTTCATCGGAACTATGTCTCCTTCCGGCGTTGTGATCTGCTTCTCTTCCAGAAGTTCGTGCAAAAGCGTTTGCAATGCTGAAGGAATTGCACCGAGCTCATCGAAATACGCTATTCCCCTATGTGCCTTCAAAACCCTACCGGGAGTGAAGACCTCGGGATGATCCAAATCGTATCCTTCCCTAATCTTCTGAATGCTTATACCGCCTATAAGCTGCCTCGTCGTCATCATCGGATCTCCGGGGATTCTGATCCACTTCCTCGGAACCCAAGTTAGCTCGACCACATCTTCCTCAAGCACCTTCCTCTTGCATGCGAAGCATGTAGGATGTGTTGGATCGTCGTGGATCTTGCAACCCTTTATAGCCAAAAGCTTCTCCGGCAGAAGCTTCGCTATGGCTTTGCTGAACGTAGTTTTTCCGTAACCCTTTCTGCCCCTAAACAGAATGTTTGAACCGCTCATCAGAGCGTTTTTAACCATCTCCTTCTCAACTGCTTTACCAACTATTTCCGGAAACGGATCTTCCCCTCTCTTCTCGTATTCAAGCAGTGCTTCCCTGACGTATTCTACTATGCTCTTGGAATGGTATGGCAGGAATTCTTCGCTCCATATATCTATTTCCTCCCCGTTCAGAATAAATTTCGGAGCATTTGAAGGTTTTACAACGACATCTTCAAATATATAGTCGATATCCATCATGCTAACTTTGGAAGGGAACTATATCACGTTTGTGGTCACAAAATGTTGCTAAGGAAGCTTAGCCATTTATGGCGAAGAGGAATTAGGGGTTGCGGAAGGGGCGTCAACCCCTCGTTATCAGTTCCGGCTTGACATCCGCTTTTACAAGCTTTGGAATCTTCCCAGCGAAACCTATGATATCATCCTTTACCACCAAAGCTCCATCTATATGATCTTTTGCGTAATTCCAGAAATCATTCAAAGTTCGTTCTATCTCCTCCTTACCAAAATCTCGCCCGATCATATTGCCCAAGGCAGTAGCAAACGCATCCGCTATGCACGCATCTCTGGCAAATATCGTCGAGGCATCCGCAAATCCGAAGCTTATG
>JALWBF010000044.1 GCA_027016055.1 Archaeoglobaceae archaeon
ACTATTACTTCTCAAAGCTCAGGAAGTTCGCCGAGAAGGAGGATATAGAAATTTATGAGATAAAAAACTTCAGTAAACTCGGAGAATACGACGTTATCGTATTCAATTATCCGGAAAAGGACTTCAGGAGTCAGGAAATTGCTAAGATCAAAAGATGGCTTAAATCCGGTAAGAGGATAATCTTTGCAGCATATTACAGCAATATGGATGGCGTTGCGGAGAGGATAAACAAGGTTCTTGCCAAGATGGACGTGCCGGTAAAGATAAACAACGACGTCATAATGGATCCCGAAAACAACTACGGCGATATGCTCTTTCCCAAGGGGAAGTATAAAGAGCACACCGTGGTTATGCCTTGCTCCGCTTCCGTTACTGCTAAGGATGGTATAATCGTATCGTCTTTCGAAACTGCTAAGTGCCATCCCACCGGGCTGGAAAATCCGGCTTTCGGCGTTAAGCTCGATATGGGTGGTGAGCTGATAGTGCTCGGAACATGCGTCTTCTGGGACAACTTTGCTATCGATGTTGAAGACAACAAGACCTTAGCCTTGGATCTGCTAAAGATTTAAATTTTATTTTATAAAATTGAATAATATAATCTTTTAATATAAATCTTTTCAAAATCGAAATCTAAGAGGTAGTCTCGAATGATCAGAGTCGGCATAGACATCGGAGGAACGTTCACCGATCTCGTCTATTTCGATGAAGCTTCAAAGGAGTTCGCGGTGGTTAAGGTTTCGACAACTCCTAAAAAGCCAGATATTGGAGCTCTAAACGCAATTAAGATTGCTGGAATCGATCTTGGTAAGGTGCATATGCTCGTTCACGCCACAACCCTCGGAACGAACATGTTTCTGGGTCAGGAGGGATTGAATCCCCCGAAAATTGCGTTGATCACTACCAAAGGTTTTAAGGATGTTATAGAAATCGGTAGGCAGAGGAGATCGGATCTCTACAATCTGTTCTTCGAAAAGCCGAAGCCTATAGTTCCAAGAAGGGACAGATACGAGGTTGAGGAGCGAATAAATGCTAACGGTGAAGTAATAACGCCGCTAAATGAGGAAGAGCTGCGTAAGATAGCTAAGGAGATTCGCAAAAGGGGATACGAAATCGTAGTAATTGCCTTTTTGCACAGCTACAGAAATCCGATTCACGAGATTAAAGCTAAGGAGATACTGCTAAAAGAATGTCCGGGTGTTGAAGTTGTAACGTCGCACGAAATCGATCCGGAATACAAGGAATACGAGAGAACGAGCACAACCATCGTAAACGCATTTCTCAAGCCCATGATGTCCAAATACCTCAAGGACTTGCTAACTACTTTGAGAAGGAACGGATTTAAGGGAAAATTCTTCGTAATGCAGAGTAGCGGTGGGATATCGACGATCGAATATGCTGTTAAGAAGCCCGCTGCATTCGTTGAATCGGGCCCGGCTGCAGGTGCCATAGCTGTTGCCTACTATTCCAAGATAACCGGCGATTCGAACGTAATCGGATTCGACATGGGTGGAACGACAGCCAAAGCTTCTACAGTTGTTAATCACGAGCCGATGATAACTACCGAATACGAAATAGGCGGAAGGATTCATGCCGGCAGAATTGTAAAAGGCTCAGGCTATCCGGTCAGATTTCCCTTCATAGATCTGGCAGAAGTTAGCGCTGGGGGCGGAACGATAGCTTGGATTGACGAGGGCGGAGCTTTAAGGGTTGGCCCCGTAAGTGCAGGTTCAGATCCCGGTCCGGTATGCTATGGGAAGGGGAACACCAAGCCGACGATAACCGATGCAAACCTAGTGCTGGGCAGGCTAGGCGAAGAGCTGGGCGGTGGAGTTCTGAAGCTCAGAAGGGATTTGGCCGTTGAGGCGATAGCCAAGTTAGCAGATGAGTTGGGAATGGGTTTGGAGGAAACGGCTTTCGGAATAATAAGGCTTGCAAACACGGTGATGGCTAAGGCTTTGAGGATAGTGACTGTTGAAAGGGGATACGATCCTAGGGACTTTACGATGTTCGTCTTCGGAGGTGCAGGAGGTTTGCACGGCATAGAGCTTGCTGAGGATTTGAACGTAAGATCCGTCCTCATTCCGCAACATGCCGGAGTTTTTTCGGCTTTGGGCTTACTTCTTTCCGATTACAGGGTTGATAGGGTTAAAAGCTTGCTTAAATCGGCTGAAGATGTAGATGAAGAAGAAATCGAGAGAATTTATGATGGGCTAATCGAATCCGCCGTTAGGGATGTTGCGATAGAAAATGCGGATTTGAAGGTTGTAAGACAGGTGGACATGCGTTATAAAGGGCAGGCTTACGAGATAACCGTCCCTTGGCTCGGAGTTGAAGGTAGCGTGAATGCTTTCCACGAAAAGCACGAAGCTCTCTACGGATTCAGATCTGACGACGCTGTGGAAATCGTAAATCTTAGGGTGACCGTAATAGGAGTAGTTCCGAAGCCGGAGATAAAAGCTGAGGAGATGAAGGAGCACTCACCGAAGCCGGATTGCTATAGAGATGTATACTTCGACACATGGATGCGCACGCCGATATATAAACGCAAAAAGCTGAAGGCTGGTGCGAGAATCGACGGACCGGCTGTAATAGAAGATTACGATACTACAATAGTAATTCCGCCCGATTACACAGCCTTTGTGGACTCTTATCGTAACGTTAGAATTCTGAGCTCTAACCAGTTTTTAGATTATTCTGACTTTTAGATTGGAAATTTTAGCTATATCCAAGAAATCTTTGTCTTTCGTTATTAGCTCTTCATTTCTGTTTATACAGATAGAGGCAATAAGCACGTCTGGAAGCGGTTTAGGAGTTCCGGCTTTTCTTAATTTTATTTGAATTTTAAGTGCTAAGTTTAGATCGAGTCTTTTGAGGTAATATATTCTATCGTAAAACTTTTGATATTTTAAGATCGGCGGATATTCGAGCACGGATATCTCAGTTATATTTTCGTGAATTTCTTCGTTTCTCTTGATCTTATCTATCAGAACGCTCGTATCTAAAACTGACATCTTTCTCTCGCTTTATCTCTTAATTCTTTTAGAATTTTGGACTCTTCGTCTGGAGAAAATTCCACGATTTCCTCTAAGTTTATGTTAGTAAACGAGATGTATTCTTCTCTCGTTGCATTCTCTGGTAACTTCAGCTCTACGTATCTTTCCACGATGTCTTTAACTTCTTTTTCGTCCACCCAGTCTGGGACTTCTATTATTATTTGTTTGGTCATAGAATTTGGTTGTTGCGGTTTCTTATAAAGCTTCTTGATATCGTTAGTTGCAATCGAATTATCTGAAAAACATTTTTAAATTTTTGCTTTTTATCTTAATAATCTCTCAAGCTTTAAGATATTTGTTACTAAGTAGTGGTAAAAAATGTTTTTATTTCTTAGTGACAATTAGTGACAATTGTTACTACATGATAGGGAGTGGAGGTCTTGATAGAATAGTTGAAAGTAACAGAGAAACTAAGAATGTTCCTTCTGACTTTGATGAAGAGAAAAGAAGGTTTTTGAAAGTATTGATTTTCCTTGGAGCTGAAATTTTATGTGGAATTGGTTTTGCTGGATGTTCAAGCAAAAGATCCCAAGAAAATATAGAATTCAAACCCCAGAACCCATTACAAAAATCTGGTTATAAGTTAATTCCTCTTCCTAACGCTCCAGAAGCTCCGGATAATGTTATTCACGATATAATAAAAATTGGTAAAAAAGGATTTATAGTTCGTGCACCAGGTGATTTAACTTGTTATATTAAGGGAAGAAAGGAGGATATTCCTTCAACAGAGGTTAGACCGGGTATGATAATTACTGGATTTTCAACTGAGAACGGTTATTCATGGATTATTGGGGATGATACTCTTATAGAAGCTGGTTATAAAACTTTCAGACCTCAATATATTGAAGAAATGTCCCCAGATATAAGTTTCGTTAATAACAATATGGGTATATATGGTTTGATTGAAATTTTAGGAACATCTGGTAATAATGTTATAGATTGCAAGATATACATTGAACAAGGAGGCGGTAAAGTAACACCTGCCATATATGTTCAAGATATTCAAGATATTAAAAATCCCAAAAACTATGAGCGTTACACTATTCACAGCAAAGAGAAGCTCAATAAGATGATGATTGAAATGTTGTCTCATCCAACTGGTTATAAACCAGATCCCCTGATCCCAAAACATGGTATAAGATTCCCGACGCAGCTGCAAGACAGTGGGGACCTGGCTAACAAAAAATTTATTTATTACAAAAAAATTTATTTATTTTTGTTGTTTTTATGTTATATCTTATGACTATCTTTTAGGTGTTCCAGAGTTAGGTTTACAGTAGGTATCCACTATATTTCCATTTATGTCTTGTGTAAGTAAACATTTTGTTACCAAAACCCTTCCATCTCCGTTGTAGGATATGTAAAGAATCACGGGATTTTTTGAACTTTTCAAGTAATCCCATTTTCTCATCAAAATTATATCGTAGTTTCCGCATTTTTTCAAGTAATCTTTCAAATCTACTTCGTTGGGTGGAGAAGAATAACAAGAAGAGAGCCAAAAGGAATCATAATCCTCTACTTTACAATTTTTTGCTTCGCCTTATGAGTTTTAGGATAAGGGATCTATACCATTTATAACCACATCGCAAACTGGTGAATTATAGTCTTCTGTTACGGATTCGAGCTTTATATTTTCACCCAGAGTTCCCTCCTTCATCGCATAATGATAAATATTGGGAGAATCGTTATTTCTGAATTTCATCGCATACAAATAGCAATCTATGTCCTTCTTGTCGAGAGGGTAATCAACGTTATTTTCGTGAAATAAGGAAATTTTGATGTTCCATACTTCCGCAAAAGTCTTGAGAATAAACTTTGCAATGGGATTGAAATGGATGCTGTAACCGTCGAAGTAATAAGGAACTCCACGGAATACATAGCCGAAGAAATGGGTATAGTGCTTAGAAACACCGCATACTCGCCGAATATAAGGGACAGAATGGACTGCAGTTGTGCTGTTCTGTCTGATAAAGGCGAACTTATAGCTCAGGCTGAGCACATTCCCGTTCATTTGGGCAGCATGGCCGTTGGGGCGAAGAACATAATAGAATACCTTGAGTCTGAGGGTGTAGAAATTGAAGATGGCGATGTAATAATCGTAAACGATCCATACATAGCTGGAACTCATCTAAACGACATAACACTGCTAAAACCGATATTTTACAAAGGCTTGTTGCTCGGATTCGTTGCAAATAAAGCTCATCATGTCGATGTCGGAGGAAGCGTTCCGGGAAGCATTGGAATTAATGCAAAGGAGCTTCTTCAGGAAGGCATAGTTATCCCGCCCACAAAATTGGTTAAAAGGGGAAAGATCGACGGAGAAGTTATCAAACTTATAACATCGAACGTCAGAGTTCCGAAAAACACCGTTGGAGACTTAAAGGCCCAGATAGCTTCCTTGAACGTCGGAGCTAAGAGGATTTTGGAGTTGGTTGAAAGGTATGGCTATGAATGCGTATTGGAGGCTTGGAGCAGAAGTTTGGATTACACGGAGAGATATTTAAGGGCTAAGATCGAACGAATTCCGGATTGCGTTGTTGATGCCGTGGATTACATTGAGTTCGGCGGGAGGCTGATAAACATAAATGCGAAGATCGAGATAAGAGGTAGCATGTTAAGAGTAGATTTCACAGGAACGCATGAGCAGATTGATGCTCCGTTAAACGCTGTTTACGGAGTAACCGTTGCTTCGACATCCTTCGCCTTAAAAGCTGTTTTAGACCCGGAGCTTCCCATGAACTACGGATTCTTCAGAGTCGTTGAGATATATGCACCTAAGGGATGCTTGGTCAATCCGGTGAAGCCGGCTCCGGTTTCGGCTGGAAACGTAGAAACTTCACAGCGCATCGTCGATGTCTTACTGAAGGCTTTATCGGAGATTTTCCCGGATAAGATACCCTCCGCATCGCACGGAAGTATGAACAACGTAGTCATAGGCGGTAAAAGTTGGGCTTTCTATGAAACGCTCGGCGGCGGAAGCGGGGCGAGACCGAGCAAGGACGGCGTTGACGGCGTTCACGTTAACATGACGAACACAATGAACACGCCGGTGGAGGTTATAGAAAACGAGTATCCTATAGTCGTTCTTGAATACTCTTTAAGGCGTGATTCCGGCGGAGCCGGCAAGTTCAGAGGGGGATTGGGCATAAGGAGGGTTTACAAGATTCTCGATGATGCTGTTCTTTCCATAACCGCTGAGAGGGTTAAGCTTAGACCTTGGGGACTGAAGGGAGGTTTAGACGGAGGGGCTGGAGAGCATTACGTCGTAAAGGGAAGCGGGGAAGTTATTCGGCTGTCCGGCAAGGACACGGTATATTTAAACAGAGGGGATATCGTTGTCGTTAATACACCCGGCGGAGGAGGATACGGAAAGCCCGAGGAAAGGGATCCGTATATGGTGTTGGAAGACGTTAAGGATGGTAAGGTCTCCGTGAAATCCGCACGCGAAGTTTACCGTGTTTGGATAGCTGAAAAGGATGGCGAATTTGCTTTAGATCTTGAGGAAACAAAGAGGTTGAGAAAAAAATATGGTTAATACTCCACCTCGCCGGTTCTGATTCTTATGGATTTTTCCACGGGTATTATGAAAATTTTACCGTCGCCGAATTTACCTGTTCTAGCGCTGTTGATAATGGTTTGGACTACTGTATCTACGTGTTCGTCCTTTACGACGAGGAATAATTCGATTTTTTGTAGTAGATCTACTTCCATGGTTCTACCTCTGAACTGGAGTGTTATTCCCTTCTGCTCTCCCCTCCCCTTAACCTCATTCACAGTCATAGCTACAAATCCCTTCGATTCCAAAGCCTTCTTGACATCTTCCAGCTTCTCAGGCCTTATTATCGCTAAAACCATCTTCATGTATACGCCACCTCTCCATGCTGCGATATGTCCAAACCTACATACTCTTCCTCATGACTTACTCTCAAGCCCATAACGACATCGACGATCTTCGCAAGAATGAAAGTGACGACGAAGGCGTATATGACTGTTGCAACTACTGCAACGATCTGCGCCTTTAACAGTGCAACGTTACCGTAAAGCAAACCTGCGTATTTATTTACGGCTTTCGTTGCAAATAATCCTACTGCCAAACTTCCCCAAGCACCTCCTATGCCGTGAATAGCCCAAGCGTCCAAGCTTTCATCGATTCCCTTCCTAACTCTAAAGTCCAAGGCTATGTAGCAAAGAATTCCGGCTATGAGTCCTATTGCAATCGCCCCTTTCACATCGACAAAGCCGGCTGCCGGTGTTATCGCAGCCAAGCCTGCGATTACTCCACTGATTATACTCAAGCTTCCCGGTTTGCCCTTTATCCAGCTTACGATCATCCAAACCGCTCCGGCAACGCAAGATGCAACGAAGGTTACTACTACCGCATTCGCTGCCAAGCCGTTTGCCGCTAAAGCACTGCCACCGTTAAACCCGAACCATCCAAACCAAAGCAGTGCACCGCCTAACAGCGTCATCGGAATGTTGTGCGGTTCCATTGAGTATTCGCCAAATCCCATCCTTTTGCCTATTACAAAAGCGAGAGCTAAAGCTGCAAAGCCTGAGCTGACGTGAACGACCATTCCCCCTGCGAAATCCAAGGCACCGAGCTTCGCAAGCCACCCGTTGCCCCATAGCCAGTGAGCAAACGGTGCATAGACGAATGTGATCCACAGTATTCCGAAGACTATGAAAGCGGAAACCTTTACCCTCTCAGCGACAGCTGAAGTTATGATTGCCAAAGTTATCACTGCAAACATCATCTGGTAGATAGCGAACAGAATGTGCGGAATCGTCATACCCTTAGCCGGTTTAAGTCCGACGTTGTTAAGCATGAAGTATCTCAAATCTCCTATTAATCCGGATATATCGTTGCCGAATGCTAAGGAATATGCGTAGACAACCCATAGGATTCCAACGACTATTAGGCAGATTATGCTCAGTGTGATCATTGCTACAGCATTCTTCCTTCGAACCATCCCCGCGTAAAACAGCCCGACTCCCGGGGTCATCAGCATCACTAAAGCAGTTGCCACGAGCATCCAAGCGGTGTCACCGCTGTTCATAGCTCAAGCAGAGTTATGATGTTTTTAACAATTTTTAAGAATGAATCATAAAAGTTCATAATTTTTCATAAAAAGGATCGTGGAATTAAACCCTGCATCATCATGCAGTCCACGATTACCAAAGCCACCATCGCCTCAAGCACCGGAATAGCTCTTGGAACTATGCAGGGATCGTGTCTACCCTTTATTGTGATCGTTTCCTCCTTCATTGTTCTGTAATTCACCGTTCTCTGAGGCTTTGAAATCGATGGAGTCGGTTTTACAGCAACCCTTATTATTATATCTTCTCCGTTAGATATACCGCCCAAAATTCCTCCGGCGTTGTTTGAAGCAAATCCGATCCTTCCGTCCCTAATTATTATCGGATCGTTGTTTTCGCTACCCCTCATCTTCGCAACTCTAAAGCCTGCTCCGATCTCAACGCCCTTAACGGCTGGAACGCTCATTAGGGCGAAAGCCAAATAAGCATCGAGTTTTAGGAATACGGGCTCACCCAAGCCGGCCGGGGGATTCTTTACGATTATCTCAGCAATACCTCCGACGCTGTCCCCCTCTTTCTTTGCATTCAGTATGGCTTCTTCCATAAGCTTTGCCTTTTCTTCATCCGGACATCTAACCGGGTTACTTTCGGCTCTTCTAATTATCTCCTCGAACTCCATTCCCGATACATCGCAGCTTATTCCAGCAATCTCCTTCGTGTATCCCCCGACTTTAACCCCAAAACGTTCGAGGATCTTCTTAGCTATAGCTCCAGCCGCCACTCTGCCGACTGTTTCCCTTGCGGAGGCCCTTCCCCCGCCCCTCCAGTCCCTGATTCCGAACTTAACCAAATACGTGAAATCCGCATGTCCGGGGCGAAGTAAATCTTTAATCTCCTCATACGGCTTGGAATCAACATCCTCGTTCTCAACTATCATCGAAATCGGTGTGCCCAAAGTTTTTCCTTCGAAAACTCCGGAAAGTATCTTCACTCTGTCCTTTTCCTTCCTCTGCGAAGCCAATCTTCCGCCGGGCTTTCTCCTATCCAACTCCCTTTGAATATCCTCCTCGCTGAGCTCTAAACCGGCGGGACAACCGTCAACAACGCATCCAACAGCTTTTCCATGGCTTTCCCCCCAAGTCGTTACCCTGAAGAGGTAGCCGAAGGTGTTTCCGATCATCGCGAAATTGTCGACAAACCGGTAATTAATTTTTTTAACGTCGGGTGAATTCTTACTCCGGTGAACGTTGAGGAAAAAGTAGGCATAACGGCATATATAACCAATACGGAAGGAATAGGCGGTGATATAAAGCAATCGATTGAGGATTTTTACGTTGAGGAGATTACAAAGCTAAAGCTAAGCGATGAGGGGAGATTTACTATCATCAAGGTTAAGAAGGTAAATTGGGATACGCTTAACTTCGTCAGGGCGTTGGCAAACGCTTTGAGGATAAGTCAGAAGAGAATACATTATGCGGGAACAAAGGATAAGAGGGCTGTTACCGTGCAATACTTCGCCATAAGCGGACTTAACGACGAAAAGATTGAAAGGCTGAGGAATCTGAAAATTAAAGATGCGGAAATCGAAATATTGGGAAAATCGAATAGGGACATACAGCTGGGCGATCTGATAGGTAATAAGTTTAGAATAACCGTTAGACAAGCGAAGGATGGCGAAAGGATTAGGAAAATTTACGAAGAACTCAGAGAAAAGGGAACTCCAAACTTCTTCGGACTTCAGCGCTTCGGCTCGATTCGCTTTATAACGCATGAAGTAGGTTTGCACATTCTAAAGAGGGACTACGAATCCGCATTCTGGATTTACGTCGCCAAACCATTTGAGGGAGAAAACGAAGAGGTGCGTAAAATAAGGGAGGAGCTCTGGAATACGAGGGATGCAAAATTTGGGCTTAGAGAATTGCCGAAGTATCTCAGATACGAAAGAAATCTACTGCAAAAGCTTAGGGAGGGAAAGAGCGAAAAGGAGGCTCTGCTATCTCTCCCGGAAAATCTTAAGACCATGTTTATCCATGCCTATCAGTCGTATGTATTCAATCGAGTGCTCTCAGCCAGAATCAAAGAGTTCGGAAGTCTTAAGATAGTGGAAAGAGGGGACTGGGTAGATTTCGTAGAATTCGATAACGGATACTACTGTTTTGGAGAGGATTACGTTAAGGTGAACGAGTTCAATGAAGGAAGGATCAGATTTCTGATCGAGAAGAGGAGATGTTCCCTATCTATTCCCTTGCCAGGTTACGAAACCGAACTCGGCGACGACTGGACTTCCCAGAAAATTAGGGAATTTCTGGATGAGGACGGAATCAAGCTTGAGGATTTCAAGCATGAATACAGGGAGTTTTCGTCGAAAGGTGGCTTAAGATGTGCTGATATACTCATCGAGCACACGGGCTTGAGAACAAATTTGGCTGAAGATAATATTACCTTTGAATTTTTCCTGCCAAAGGGTTGCTATGCTACCGTAATGCTCAGAGAGTTCATGAAAAAACCCCTATCTTAAGAAATATAAACTAAAATATCGATGTTTATCTATGAACGGAATGCAAAGAAAATTAATCGCCTTAGCTTTATTTCTGATCATAGATACGGTTCTATTTTACGTTGTAGCAGTTATCTATACCGATTATCTTTGGTTTAAGTCGTTGGGATTCGGAAAAGTGTTTCTAACGATGCTCAGCTACAGACTCGAGCTGTTTGGTTTAATATTCGCAATAACGTTTGCCATCCTCACGGCGAACGCTTTTATGCTTAAGAGAGGAGTTAAGGAGTTTCTGGGCGAACCTATTCGATATCACCACTCGGTGGATCTGATAATCTCTTTAATAGTAGCCTATACGCTTTCGAACAACTGGTTGAGCCTGGTTTACTTTCTAAACGGCGTTAAATTTGGGCTAAGAGATCCGATATTCGGAAAGGATGTCTCGTTCTACGTATTCAAGCTTCCGTTCATAAAGACAGTTCTATCCTCAATCGTAATTACCTTATTTTTCAGTTTTATAATTGCTGTAATCTATTACGCCCACGTTTTCAGATGGGTTAAGAGCTTTGAGGAGCTTAAGGAGCTTTTTCCCCAAGCCGGCTACACGCACTTCGCGATCTTGTCCGCTTTCACCTTCATCTTAATTTCGGCATATCTGTATCTCGCGAGGTTCGATCTGCTCACATCTCAGCACGGAGTCGTTTCCGGAGCAAGCTGGACTGAAGTAAATGTCGTAATGCCAGCCATGCTCCTTATGTCCGTTCTATCCTTAATATTCGCCGGACTCTCACTCCACTTCGGAAGAAAAAGCTTCGAAAGCTTGGCTATCGTGTTCGTGACTTTTGCCGTTATTGCATTTTTTTCTCTCGGCTTAGTTCCGTTCACGATTCAGAAGTTTAAGGTCGAGCCGAATGAACTTCAGATGGAGTGGAAGTATATAGGTTACAGTATAAATTATACGAAGTTTGCATACGGTCTTAATAATGTTGAAAAGCAAAGATACAACGTTTCCGAGAATCTGACTCTCGAAAAAATCGAGAGAAATAGGGGGACGATCGAAAACATAAGGCTCTGGGATCACCGTCCTCTTAAGGAAGTCTACAGGCAGATTCAGCAAATCAGACCGTATTACGTGATAAGGGATGTGGATGTCGACAGATACACAATAAACGGACGATACACTCAAGTTATGATATCGGCAAGAGAGCTTTCGATAGATCTCCTTCCGACAATCGCCAAAACGTGGGTAAACGAGCATCTCATCTACACCCACGGCTACGGAGTCGTAGCATCGCCTGTCAATGCTATCTCCAAGGAAGGTCTACCTGAGCTCATAATTAAAGATATACCGCCCAAGGGGGAGATAAACGTGACTCAACCGCGTATTTACTTCGGTGAACTCACAAACGATTACGTCATCGTCGATACGAAGCAGAAGGAGTTCGATTATCCTTTGGGCGATAGGAACGTCTTCAACGTTTACAAAGGAACGGCTGGAGTCAGGCTTAATTCGTATCTCAGAAAGCTGCTATTTTCGATAAGGTTCGGCGATGTAAACATAATTTTGAGTAAATACATCACCCCGGAAAGCAGAATTTTGATGCACAGGAACATAATGGAAAGGATCAGAACGATAGCTCCCTTCTTTACCTACGATAACGACCCATACATAGCCGTGATAAACGGGAGGCTTTATTGGATAATAGATGCATACACGACTCTGAACGATTTTCCTTACTCGGCTGTTTACAGCACGAAGTTCGGGGATATAAACTACATAAGGAATCCGGTTAAGGTTTTCATAGATGCCTACAACGGAACGGTTGAGTTCTACATCGTTCAGAAAGAGCCTGTAATCGAAACGCTCGCGAAAGCCTTTCCGATGTTCAAAAGGGATATGGACGACGCTAAAAGAAGGCATATAAGGTATCCGGTCAACCTGTTTGAGATTCAGGCTGAAGTTTATTCGGTTTACCACATGGATAACGTCGAAACCTTCTACAATAGGGAGGATGTATGGGAAATTCCTCAGGAGCTGTTTGAAGGTAAGAGAATCGAGATGGAACCCTACTACGTAATTTTAAGTTTGAAGGACGGGGAAAAGCCTGAGTTCGTTTTGATGCTACCCTTCACTCCGAAGGGTAGGGAAAACATGATAGCATGGATGTGCGCGAGATGCGATGGGAAGCATTACGGAGAAATACTGCTATACGAATTTCCGAAGGGTAAGCTTATCTACGGCCCCATGCAAATAGAAGCGAGAATAGATCAGAATCCGGAAATATCAAAGCTGTTTACGCTTTGGGGGCAGGTTGGATCGAGAGTTATAAGGGGGAATCTTCTGGTTATTCCGATCGAAGGATCGATTATCTACGTCGAACCTGTTTATTTGAAAGCGGAGGAAGCACATATTCCGGAGCTAAGAGGTGTAATAGTGGCATACGACGATCTCTTGGTAATGAAGCCGACGCTCAATGAAGCTTTGAAGGCTCTGTTCAGTGCTAAGCCTGCGTTGACAAAGGAAGTTAAAACTAAGGAATCCTTCAAGAAGCTCGTTAATGAGTGCGTTGAAACTTATAAGAAAGCTATGGAGAGCGTTAAATCTGGGAACTGGAGTGAGTTTGGCAGGATGCTTGAAAAACT
>JALWBF010000045.1 GCA_027016055.1 Archaeoglobaceae archaeon
AGTAGATACTTCTTTCTATTGCTGAAAGCACAGAACTTGCATCTGTTTACACATATATCCGTGAAGTTTATGTTTCTGTTGACTACGAATGTCACGACATCTCCAACGGCTTTCTCCCTAAGCTCATCGGCTATCTTAAAAGTTTCGAACGGATCTTTGAGAAGTTCTAAATATTCGAGCATCTGAATCCCTCTTCATCCGCAAGCTTACCGATCAGGCTCGAAATCTCATCGCTAAACCATCCCAGCCTGACGAACTTCGGATAGATCGGCAACCTTTCCCTCAGCATAAACTCGCCCCTTAAACTCGCCTTAAGCTCTTCTATGGAAGGCCAAGGATGTTCAGGATTTATGTAATCCGGAGTGACTTCAGAAATTCCGCCCAAATCTCTTGCCCCGGCTTTAATAAACGGATATACATCTTTTACCAAATTCGGTGGTATCTGGATTGGGACATCTTTTGGCAGAATTCTTCTTGCATCTTTAACCACTCTCAGCAGTTCTTCATCGGATGGCGGTTTCCAGTTTTCCATCGGTGTCCCTTTCTTAGGGCTGAAACCTTGGATTATAACCTCCTGAATGTGCCCGTAGTTCTCGTGTATGTCTGCGATAACTTCGAGAGAGTAGATCCGATCGTAATGTCTTTCCCCGATCCCGACCAATATGCCGGTAGTAAAAGGGATCTGCAATTTTCCGGCATTTCTTATCGTCTTTATCCTAACTTCCGGCTTTTTTCCCGGGCTAAAAGCATGGCATTCCAACTCAACTGCTTGCTCAAGCATAAGACCCATGCTCGCATTCCAAGGCTTGAGCATCTTCAGCTCGTTGTAGCTTAAAACTCCGGCGTTCGTGTGCGGGAGGAGACCCATTTTAACGGCTAGCTCGTTCATATCTCTTACGTATTCCAGAAAGTTTGAGTAGCCCATTGCTTTGAGCTTTTTCCTTATATCGTCGTAAACATCCGGCTTTTCGCCGAATGTGAACAAGGCTTCGCTGGCATTCTTGGCTTTAGCCAACAGCGAACGGACTTCATTCGGCGTCATCAACTTATGTTCATCCGATCTAAAACCACAGTAGGCACACCTATTCCTGCAGGCGTTCGTGAGAGGGATGAACACGTTTCTTGAGAACGTAACCACATTCACAGCCTGATGTTCGCATACATCCAGTTAAAGCTTTTTGAAATATCTCAAAGATAAAATTTTATTTAACTGAACACGAACGCAAGCCCATGAAAATCGTCGTCATAGGTGGCGGTGCTTGCGGGCTTAAAGCCGCTTGCAGAGCGAGGAGAAGAGATCCGGAAGCTGAAATTACTGTTATAGATGCCGGCAGATATCCGTCCTTGGGCAGGTGTGGTTTGCCATATTACGTTGGCGGAATCGTCAACGAACTCGATGATCTGAGGAGGACTTTGGCTGGAGTCGTTAGGGATGTTCAATACTTCAAAAAGATCAAGAATATCGACATTCTGACCGAAACAAAAGCCACTGAAATTGATAGAGAGAAGAAGGTCGTTAAGATCATTAAGAAAGACGGTAGCGAAGATGAGATTCCATACGATTATCTCGTCCTCGCAACAGGAGCAAAGCCTATAAGACTGAATTTGCCCAATGCTGACGCCGAAGGAGTGGTTACCCTATTCGATCCAGAAGATGCCGAGAAGATCCTCGAGATGTGGGATGAGGGAATCATTGAGAAGGCTGTCATAATAGGCGGTGGTTTAATAGGAATGGAGACAGCCGAAGCTCTATCGAACTTGGACGTTGAGGTTACCATCGTTGAGTTGCTCGATCACGTATTGCCGGCTTTACTTGACAAGGAAATGGCTATGCTCGTTCAGAGCTATTTAAAGGATAGGGGCATCAGGGTTTTAACTGGAAGCAGGGTTACCGAGATAATTGCGAAGGATGGAAGAGTTGCCGGGGTTAAGGTTGATGGAACCAAGGAAATAGAAGCCAATTTGGTTCTGATGGCGGTCGGAGTTAGACCGAACGTGGATTTGGCTAAATCTTGCGGACTTGAAATCGGAGAAACCGGAGCTATAAAGGTGAACAGTTATCTTCAGACATCGGATAAGAGCATATACGCCGGCGGAGATTGCGTTGAGAACATTCATCTCATTACCGGCAAGCCGGTTTTCATCCCTCTCGGCTCTACTGCTAACAAGCACGGAAGGGTGATAGGAGACAACGTAACGGGAGGAAAATCGACGTTCCCCGGAGTCATAGGGACTACCATCTTCAAGTTGTTCGATTTGAACGTTGCGAGGACTGGACTAACGGAAAAGCAGGCTAAGGAATTGGGATACGATGTCATCACAGCTCTATGCCCCGGTCCGGATAGGGCTCATTTTATGCCCGGACAGAAGCCTATAAGAATTAAACTCATTGCAGATGCGAAGACCGGTAAGCTTTTGGGAGCACAGATGGTTGGTTGGGGTGTTGTTGATAAGAGAATCGATATCGTAGCTACGGCAATTCAGATGGGAGCTACGATAGATGACTTAGCCAACTTCGATTTGGCTTACGCTCCGCCATACTCAACCGCAATAGATACGCTTATACATGCCGCAAACGTTGCAAGAAACAAGAGAGATGGACTGTATAAGACGATTTCAAGCTTCGAAGTCAAGGAGAAGATCGACAAAGGCGATGATTTCATTTTGCTCGATATAAGGAGCGATGAGGAATACAGAAAGTTCAAGAAGATCGAAGATCCGAGGTTGCTGAGAATCCCGCTTGAAGAGCTAAGGGAAAACATAGATAAGATTCCGAGAGACAAGGAGATCGTCATCGTCTGCCAGATCGGTAGTAGAGCATACGATGCGCAAAGGATACTCGAAGGTTACGGATTCAGGAACGTGAAGGTTATGGAAGGTGGTATGGCTTTCTGGTTCTGGTAAATTTATATTTTGAAAGTATTTATATTTCCAGCCGTTCAGCTGAATTTTATGAAGATAGGATTTGTCGGAGCCGGAAGGGTCGGTTCGGCTTCTGCATTCACATGCATTCAGCACATGGATGTAGATGAGATCGCGCTCGTAGATATCGTCGAGGATTTGGCGATCGGAGAAGCCATGGATCTGTCCCATGCGGCATCCGCTTTGGATAAGTATCCAAAAATTGTGGGTGGAACAGATTTCGGATTGCTTAAGGGTAGCGATATAATCGTCGTCACTGCCGGATTGGCCAGAAAGCCGGGAATGAGCAGGCTCGATCTGGCTACGAAGAATGCGGAGATAATTAGAGATGTTGCGAAGAAGATCATGCAAAATTCCCCGGAGAGCAAGATCCTCGTGGTTACGAATCCGATGGATGTTATGACATACATAATGTGGAAGGAAACTGGAAAGCCGAGAAATGAGGTGTTCGGTATGGGTAACCTGCTGGATACCGCAAGACTTAGGGAGAGAATAGTTGCTTTGGGCGGGAAGCCGAGGAAGGTCTTTATGATGGGAGAACACGGCGATTCGATGTTCCTGCCGAAGAGCATAGCCGAAGTCAATGGCAATGTAGATTTGGACAAGGCTGTAGAGGAAGCTAGGTTTATAGCTGCGGAGGTTATTAAAAGGAAGGGAGCAACGATTTACGGGCCGGCTGTATGCATTTACAGGATGGTGAAAGCCGTGTTAGAAGATACGAAGGAGGAGATTCCGACGAGCGTCGTTTTGCAGGGTGAGTTCGGTATAAGAGATGTAGCCGTCGGAGTTCCGGTTATTCTGGGTAAAAACGGAGTCGAAAAGATCGTAGAATACGATTTCACGGAAGAGGAGCTTCAAGCTCTGAAGAGATCGGCAGAAATTTTGAGAGAAAGGCTGAATGAGCTTGGATATTAATAAATAGAATTAATACGCATATATCTTTCCGTATGGTCTCTTCGTAACCGGAATAAGCTTCATGAATTTCCCGCCAAGTATTTCATCCTTATCAACCTTTATTTCATTGCCAAAATGCCCGCAGAACTCCTCAATTACTTTTTCCAAGAACTTCCAATCTTCCTGCTCCATGTCCACAACTCCCACTTCCTTCCCAAGCTGGTAATCTTCCACTTTTCCTCTGAGATATATTATCCCGCCGTGCATTCCGGTTCCGATGTAATGGCTTCTGTGCTTCCCGTTTTTGAGGTTCAAACCCAAGAGAACTACTCTGCCTC
>JALWBF010000046.1 GCA_027016055.1 Archaeoglobaceae archaeon
AATCAGCATGCCAAGGGGCGTATGGGAGTAAGGGCTTTTACCGAATCCCATGATAAAACCGGCTGAAATCATCAGAATTACGTAGAAAATACCGATATATACAGCAAATTTTATTGCGTTACCGAAGGTCTTCATCCTAAATAACTTTTTACATATATTGTAACCTCTCCTTCTTGCGAAGAACATGGATAAGCAGAAGATGAAGAAGTTGAGGACGATCTGAAGGTAGAACCCGTTTATAGGAGCAATTATGAGCAGGGAGTTAGATACTACCAGAAGTCCGATCAATATCAATACATCCATCAAAAATTTAGGAGCCTAAAAAATTTAAAAATTTATTCGTTAAACTGTCCGAAGGTTAACGTAAGGTTGAATCTTAGCCAAGCACCCTGCGGTGGTGTTGAGTTGGGCGGAATTATTATCCAGAAGCTGTCGGTGTTGTTCAGATAGTTGACCATATCCTGCGGTAACCCCGAGTTCGGATTTATCTCGACATCCGTTATCGTTACGGTTGTATTATTTGGCTTGCAGAATGCTATCCACCCGCCGGGCTGGAATACTTTATCCTTCAACACAGTTTCTATTAACCCCGGCAAGTCCGTAAGGTTAAAGCCAATGAATGCTACTCCTTCAGCGAGACTACCACCCGTTGTATTCCAAACTATGATCACTGCCGTTCTTACATCTTTTGCAACGTTATAGGGGTCGTCTATGGTTATGCTGGCGTCTCTCAGCTTGGACGGTATCGTTCCCTCGTTTATATATATAAAGTGCGCTACGGCACCGTATCCGGGATACACGTTAGTTAAAGTTATGCTTACCGTATCTCCGCTCTTCGATATACTCGCCGAGGCAATGTCCGGTTTCTCGGGAATTACTACGGGTGGAAAGACCGACGGATTATACACTGCATCGATAATATCAGGAAGAATACTTATGGGCCATCCAAGCTCGGACGGTAGATATAATACCCAATCCATCGTTCCAGTGTGAACAATGTTTGGTTCACCAGGAGGTTCTTGCCCTATATACAATGTAGATGTGAATCCAGCATAAGTGATACTCAAAGCCAGCACTGCAATCGGTAGTAACAATACGAGTTTCTTCATAGCTCTGCACCTCTTAAATAAAAAAAATTAGTTAAGGTGCGTTGAACTGGTTAACGCTTACCGTAACTGTGAACGTGTATGTCGAGTTCTGGGCAGCCAGATCTGTGACCGTGGTAGTAACGTTCAGGTAAGCCGTCTGACCCGGAAGCAGGACGCCGTTGCTGTCAAGACCAGTCCATGATGTGCTAACGGTTATTTCAGTGTTCGGATTGTTTACAGCATCTGAAAGCTTAACCGGAATCGTTCCCGTGTTCACTATTGAGAAGTTCGCCCAAGCGACATAACCCGGATAAGCATTTGTGATCGTGATCGTCGCTGATTTCTGGTCTGGAGCTATTACATAGTTAATTGCACCCACATCATAGACGTTTTCGTTGTCACCGGTTGTTGCTGCCGTTATGTTTGCGTCGAGAACACCCGTGCCCACGGTGCCACTTATCGTCAGTGTCTGGCTCCAGTAGGCATATGTTGCCGCAGCTACCAGCAACCCAAACAGCAGTGTTACAAATATCGCCCCAAACTTCTTCATATTCTATCCCCCCAACCTCACTAACTGTTGTGCAGTTTAAATATAAAAATCAGTCGGAAAGTTATGTGATTAACAAAGATGCTAATCAAAAGTACTCATAAAACATTCGAAAATTATTATAAGCATTATGATCTAAATAATGATAATGACCACGTATGAAATGATAGACAAAATTGTAGATCTAATTAATGAACGAGATTATACAGTAAGCGAATTAGCAAAAAAATTGAAATTATCAGTTGGAATCCTCAATAACCTGCTTAACATGATGAATCAAGCCGAAATAATTGTTATCAAGGATGATCGTGTGGAACTTGGAAAATTGGGAAAGATTATTGCAAGTATTTAAATAATCTTAACTTTTTTCAGCTCTCTTAATATATTTAAAATTCTGACGCCTTCTTCAGTGATTTCTACAAGCTCATCCACCTTAATCAATCCTTGCTCCTTTAATAGCAAAATTATCTTTTTCCCAAGATCGAAGTTTAAGTTAACCCTTCTGATTAATTCTGATAAACTCATACTTCTTCTATGCAAATGTTCGAGTATCTCAAATATGATCTGCACCCTGTTCCTTTTATATACTTGTTTATATTGCTGATCGCAATAATAACATTCCATAATTTATGATCTTAGATAATCCTTTAAAGTTTTTACGAATTTTTCTCTTAATTTTAACTATGTGTTGATTAACGGTAAACTTTAAGCTTATTAGAATTACTATGGTAATAATGGACAACCAATAAGATTATATAGAGCTAAGATGCTAAATTTTTAATAATAAAAATTTTAAATTTTATAGTATTATTTTTTTATAGTATAGTTTTGTATTATCGTTTACAGAATGTCGCTAAGAAATTTTAACGGGTTCGGATTTATTCCGCTCTTGCTGGAGAGAACGCTGCGCCGATTCGGTGCTCGGGCGGAAGGATATGCACAAACGCAAGGAACCCTCGCATCTTGGCGGGAGGATGCCAAAGCATAAAGCATAGTAAAGTTTAGGTCGATACAACACTATTCTTATAAATAGTTGAGAAAAAGATCAACCGAAGTAATAGTAATATTCTCCCTTAGCTTTCTGCTCTCTATCCAGTCGAGATCCGAGCTTGTTCACTCTGGGCCTCTTCGTTTCCTCATCCCTTCTGAAAGTTATGCCCAGATTCGAAAGGAACAGGTTCATCCCCTCTCTCATTCCCATCGGCTTCCTTGCCAAACCTTTCTTACCCGGCTCTCCTTGGAAAACCATCAGTCTATCGCTCACCATATCTATAAGATATATGTCGTGATCGACTACGAGCACGCTTTTAGACATATTTAAAGCGAATCTCCTGATCATCCTCGCCACTTCAGTCCTCTGCTCGACATCCAGATGTGCAGAAGGCTCGTCCAATAAATAGAGATCAGCATCTCTAAGCAGGCAAGCGACTATAGCGACCCTCTGCAGTTCACCACCGCTCAGCTCGTCCAAATTCTTATCCATGATTTCCTCTATTCTCAGTGGTTTCAGAAATTCGGTCTTGTAATATGAAGAGTCAACCATCGGATTTATCTTTCTGAGAAACATCCCCACAGGCATGTTTACGTCCGCTTTGACGTATTGGGGTTTGTATGAAACCTTCAGATTTAGCTTGACCTTCTTCTCGTCATCCTCAAGAACGCCAGCCAAGATCTTGACGAACGTTGATTTTCCGGTAGCGTTTGGACCCACAACACCGAGCACCTCCTCAGCCCTTATGTCTCCGCCCTCAACTTCAAGCCTAAATCCCTCAAACGACTTCGTGAAAGAAGGATACTCCACTAGAATCTTCTCGCTTTCTCCCTCCCTCGGCTGAAACATCTCGAACTCGATCGGCTTGTCTCTGATCCTCACGTTCTCTTCAGCCAAGTATCCCCTCAGATACTGGTTTATTCCAACCCTCGCACCTTTAGCGTTGGTAATAACACCGTAAACTCCCGGTTCGCCGTAGCTTATGTGAACGAAATCCGCAAGCATGTCAAGAATGGCTAAATCGTGCTCTACTATAAGCACGGGCTTCTTTTCGGCCCACTCCTTTACGACTTTGGCAACGTTAATTCTTTGGTATATGTCCAAGTAGGATGTTATTTCATCTAAGAAGTAGAAATCGGCATCCTTCATCAAGCATCCGGCAATTGCAAGCCTCTGAAGTTCTCCACCACTTAAATCTTTAACATCCCTATTCAAAGCGTGTTTAAGTTCCAATCTTTCGACCATCTCATCCAGAATTCCGAGTTCATCCACCCTTTCGAGCAAATCTTTGACCTTACCCTTGTAAACCTTTGGAATAGCCTCGATATATTGTGGTTTTTGACTCGTTTTGATCTTGCCATCGGCTAAATCTTTGAGATAATTAAAAAGTTCAGTTCCCGAAAATCGCTCGCATACCTCATCCCAGCTCGGCTCTTCCCCGATTCTTCCTAAATTCGGCTTCAACTGTCCTGTCAGAATCTTAACAGCCGTCCTTCTTCCCGCTCACATTTG
>JALWBF010000047.1 GCA_027016055.1 Archaeoglobaceae archaeon
TGTATAACGTTGTTAGAGAATAGATCGCGATACTCCTTTGGCAGGGCTGGCTGAGGTTCCGCCTGTCTTATCGCATCGTGGTTTCCCACCGAAAGTATTATCTTGATATCCTTCGGAATCTTATCCAACTGCTCAGCGGCAAATTCATACTGCTCGCGGATGTCCAAGATGGCTAAATCCTTCTCCTGATCCGGATACACTCCAACACCGTCGACTATATCTCCGGCAACGATCACGTATCTTACCTTCTCAGCCAATTCTGCAACCTTCCCGTCTCCAATTTCCCCGTTCAGCCAATCTATAAACATATCCCATTCCTTCTGAAGGAATTCCTTGCTTCCGAAGTGCGTGTCGGATATGAAAACGACTCCGAAGTCGAACTTGGCTCTGTCCTTCATCGGAACATCCGGAAATATTATCCTGTCCGCTACCAAGCTTTTTCCCCTTACCGTTCCGATAACTCCGATCACCTCATCCCCCAAAAGCTCTAGAGCCTGATCCTTAAGCTTATCCGTGGCTATAACGTTCACTATGCCCGTCTTATCCTCAAGCTCAATTATTGCCGAGTTGTTTTGGGTTTCCCTGACGGAATTGACGATTCCCACAACCTCAACCTGCTCCCCGTTAAGCCTTTGCAAGGCTGAAATCGGGATGGGTCTTATCCTTTTCCTCAAAATCTTGGACAGCTTCTCGAACCTTGAGTTGAAGTAAGCTACGAAGTCCTCTATACTCCCCTCGCACGAAGATCTTCCGGTTATATCCCTTATCTTAATCCCTTCGCTGTGCTTGTAATTTTCCTCGGCTTTAGTTTCGGATTTCTGTTCTCTAACTTTGGCTTTTTTTTCAAACTCCTTGATCGTGTCAAGAACGTAAAGTATATCATCAGGAGTAATTATAAAACTGTTAACAAGTTTGCAGATGTGCGAGATTACGAAATCGATGTTCTGAGGATTTACGTTCTTTTTGAGAACTTCTATGGCTGAGGGATGAATGTTATAACCGTGCATAGCAAATTTGGCAACGATGAGCTTGTTGTCGATTCCTTTGTGCATATATCATACATCCGCTCGGTAACCTTAACGCTTTCGGTTAGCTCACTATCATAAAAAATATAAATATTGTTTTATTTAAAATATTAAATTTACAAATTTAATAGATTTGGTATGATGCAACACGTTTATAGGACAAACGTTTAAATTACATCGGTGTTAGCTTCTTGCATGGACGTCGATTTTAAGGCTATAGCGAAGGATGTAATCACGACACTGCTTACCGTAGCGGTAATAATCGGAGTGGGCATTGCTTTAACCGGAACTTGGCCTTTCATGGTTGCAGTGCAATCGGGAAGCATGGAGCCGCATCTTCACATAGGCGATGTAGTGATACTCGTAAGTCCAAGCAGGACGAAGATAGTAACATGGGTTGAAGGGAAGCAAAAGGGCTACAAGATGTTCGGAGACTACGGCGACGTAATAGTATACTATCCGAACGGCGACAAAAGATTGACGCCCATAATTCATCGAGTCATAGCATGGGTGAATAAGGGGGACAGAATCCCGATTTTGGATCACAAAACGGGCAAACTCATACTATCTAACGTTGTTGCAAAAAGCTCAGGGTATATAACTCAAGGAGACCACAACCCCGTCCCGGATCAGCTCGCTGAGTTACCTAACGGGGAGAAGATTCAGCCCGTAAAGGATTCTTGGATAATCGGAGTTGCAAAGTTCAGGATACCGTTCGTAGGATACTTCAGACTCATACTGCAGAAGATCTAATCGAGCACGCCCTTTACACTCCTTATCCCCTTGCCCGAAATCCTTACAGCTTTGCCGAACGCTATCCCGAAGGCTTTGAAGCAGGCTTCCATCATGTGGTGAGAGTTGAAGCCCTTAACGGATAAATAAACGTTCATTCCAGCCTTTTTGCATAGGGTATCGAAGAAGTGCACGAAGTTCTCGAATTTAATCCCCGAATCGTCGATTTTTCCGTCTAAATTGAAGTATCCCCTCCCGCTTATATCAACTGCACATATTGCGAGCGCGTCGTCCATCGGAACTATCGCATCCCCGAACCTCGCTATTCCGACTTTATCACCCAAAGCCCTTCTAATAGCTATGCCTATAGCGATCGCGACATCCTCAATCGTGTGGTGTTCGTCAACGTCCAAATCTCCCTTAGCTTCGATCTCAAGCCTTACATCCGAATACTTTGCGAAGCTCTTTAGCATGTGATCGAAGAACGGGATGCCCGTGCCGATCTTTGCACCGGAATCATCCAAATCGATGAGAACGGTAACGTCCACCTCCTCAGTTTTCCTTCTAACTATGGCTTTTCTTTTTACCAGCATCTTAATCCTCCTCCAGATCCAAAATATCCTCAAGCTTAAGCCTTCCCAAATATAGTGCAGAGCCTATTACGACTCCTACTGCTCCGGCTTCCTTAACCTTTGCAACATCATCCCTCGTAGCAATCCCCCCGGCAACGTAAACCGACAGATCGGTTTTCTCGACCAAATCCTTTATCTTCTCAAGAACTATTCCGGATACGAGCCCTTCAACATCGACGTTTGTATATAAAAGCGAAACTTCGCAATCTTCGTATAGCTTCGCGATCTGAAGTGGAGTAAATTCCGTCGGCTTCTTCCAGCCTTCAACTACGACCCTATCCTTCCTCGCATCCACGGCTATCATAACCCTCTTAGGATACTCCTCAGCCAAACCCTTTACATCTTCAACGTTCCTTATCGCAATCGTTCCGAGGATAACCCTATCTATTCCTTCATCGAGCAACCGCTTTGCGGTTTCTACGCTCCTAATACCTCCTCCAACCTGCATCTCCGCTTTTATTCTTCTTCTGATTTCCAATATCACATCTTCGTGCCTCAACCTTCCCTTAAAAGCTCCGTCCAAATCTATCACGTGCAAAACTCTCGCACCCTTTTCAATCCACATCTCAGCTACTTTAACCGGATTCCCAAGCTGAATCGTAACTTCATCTTCCCTTCCCTGTCTAAGCCTAACGACCTTACCTCCCTTTAGATCTACCGCCGGAATAACCCTAAACATTTACGACGAACCTCCCCTTCTTCTCATCCCATTCCGCGTTTTTAACAATTTCCTCAAGCTTCGAATCATCGATAACCAAATAGCCCAGTTCGGAGCAGACTTCGTAGAAGTCCCTCCTTTCCAAATTCAGCCAGTCGAACTTCTCGAATTCGGATTTCCTAACAACTCTGAAGGGTTTCCCGTTTACGTCTATTCGAATTGTGTGCTTCGGCAGTTCCTTCCTAAGCCTCCATCTCGCAACTAGTCTGCTCTGAACGCTCCTTACAGCGGATTCCACGTCCTCTCCATCAAGCACGACCCTAAGAACGATCTCGGCTATCGTGTTTATCCTGTCGGGAACTCCCACTATGTCCCCCCTAAGCAGTATCCTCATAGATCTGAACTCTATCCCTTCACTTCTAAGCATCTCTCCTATCTTCGAAGTCCAGCCGGTCTTGTTTCCGACCTTATCAACTATTCCGCCTATTATGTAGCAATCAGCCTTTTGCCCCTCAAATACCTCATCACCGAACGGATCGAGCAGTATGACGTCTTCGATCCCCTTCTCCTTTATGAATTTGGCGGTTGAAGGATAGTAAACACCGATTCCGCAGTCCAAAGCTGTAACGACGAGCCTTTCATCCCACATGTATCTCCTTATAACTCCGAGGGTTTGCGAAATCTGAAGCAGAAGCTTCCTCTTCTCCTTCTCAATGTGCTTCTCGAAGAATGAGCAATCTACAACTATATAGGGGAAAAATTCATTCTCGGCTTCGTTCAATAGTTCATCCCTTCCGAATATCGCATCATCGCATCTTCCGACAAAAGCCTGAGCCTTAGCATCGATCCTGTTGCCATTTAAGTCGAAAGTTAATCCCTTATGTCCTCTGCAAACGTTAGCCTTACCGTTCGCTATCCAAACGGACATCATCTGAAGGACGTCATCGCTGTCGATTATTCTGTCGATTTTCGTGGAGATAGTCTCAATTCCAAATTTCCTCAGCAGTCGAACGAAGACATCCTTAAGTCTCACGGATAAAAATCACTAAAATTTAAATATAATTATTTCTTAGGCAGTGTAACAATGACGAGAGTTATCGCCGTTGCATCTGGCAAGGGTGGAACAGGCAAAACTGTTGTCACTGCCAATTTGGGTGTAGCTCTTGCTGAATTGGGTAAAGACGTCACTCTCATCGATATAGATCTTGCCATGGCTAACTTGGAGCTCGTTTTGGGTATGGAAGGCATGCCCACGACTTTGCAGGATGTTTTAGCCGGAGAGGCTAAGGTTGAGGATGCTATATACACCGGACCGGGCGGTGTTAAGGTTATTCCAGCAGGCTTAGGCTTTGATAGACTTAAATCTGCGGATCCGGATTTGATTAAGGATGTCGTAGCACGGTTAATGGATAAAACCGAGTTCGTGCTGATCGATTGTCCATCCGGCTTGAGCAAGATAACGCTCGTCGGCTTGGAATCTGCTGAGGAATTGTTGCTCGTAGTAAATCCGGACATATCCTCAGTTACAGACGCTCTGAAGACGAAGATAATTGCGGAGAAACTGAAGACTCAGCTGACCGGAATAGTCGTAAACAGGTGGACAAAGAGCGGTTTTGAAATGGACAGAAAGGAGATAGAAAAGATATTGGGTGGAGAAGTTTTAGCGGTGATCCCCGAGGATCCCGAAGTCAAGAAGTCAGTCTCCTTCGGACAGCCGGTTGTGTTAAGATCCCCAGAATGCGCCGCATCCAAGGCTATAAGGGAGCTTGCGGCGAAGATAGCAGGAATTGAGGCGAAGATTGAAGAAAAGAAGAAGGGATTTTTCAGTTTCCTTAAGTAAAGATTTAAGCTGTTGTGTTTAGAATTTTAGGGGGGAAAGGTTTGAACGACGAAACAAAGTGGGCTATCGCTCTCGTTGTGGCGGTCATCATCATCGTTGCGCTCACGTTTTACTTCTTCCTACCCCTTTTGGACGGAATAGTGATGGGCATAGTTTTCTCATACGTAGCCAAGCCGATTAAAAAGAGATTGGAGAAAAAAATCGGCAGATTGCTATCTTCAGCCATCGCAACGCTCGTAATAATAGTTCCGATATTCTTTCTCATGTTCTACGGCATATTTCAGGGGATAAATCAAGCTATATATGTGCTGACACATCAGAAGGAGCTCGAAGCTAACATAGTTAAGGTGCTGAGGGATGCCGGAATCAGCGATGCATACATCAAAAAAATTTTGGAATACATCCCAAGCTTAATAGCCCTTGTAAAGAGCAGATTCGAGCTTTCGGCGTTTGATGTAACTAAGAAGTTCATAATGTTTCTTATGAACTTCGTAATATCCGCGATAGTCTGCTACTACGCATTGGTGGATGGAGAAAGATTCGTGGAGAACACTTTAAGACTTCTGCCCGAAGACCGAAGGGAAGAATTCAGCAAATTCGTGAAGGAGATAGATGAAACTTTCTTGGGATTGTGGTTCGGGAACTTCATGGTTGCTATGATGATCGGATTTGCGAGCATACCTTTCTTCATGTTCTTCAACGTTCCCCTTACCCCCCTTCTCTCAGGATTGATGTTCTTAGCGGCATTGATTCCGATATTTGCGGAATGGATGATCATACTGCCGGTAGCTCTTTATTTAGCCACCAGGAGCGTCACGACTGCAATTTGGTTTTTAATTCTCGGAGTCATATTTTTATACATTATACCGGAAATAATAGTTCGTCCATACTTCGTAGGATACACTTCAAAGATTCACCCCCTCGTCCTAATGCTTGCATTCATCGGAGGTGCCGTAGTTGGCGGAGTCGCCGGATTCTTTATAGCTCCGATGATCGCCGGATTGATCACAGCAGTTTACAACTACTATTTAAACCAGACGTAAAATCTTTCACCTTTGTAGTTTACCAGCTTGCCATCAATTGCGAATTCGTTACCGAATGGTCGAATTAGGCAATCCGCTTTCACCGCTTTAGCTACGGATACTATGTATGGATAGAGCTCAAGCGGAGGTCTGATGGAATAGATCAGGCTTGCCCCTTCGTATATCTCAAGATTCGGATCCATTATGTCATCGACATGGAATTCCACACCATCCGGCAAATCACTTATCGCTCTAAAATCGGTTGCGACTATTTTGAACCCCATATCTGACAGCTTCTTAGCGACGCAGTGGTAATTACCGATTCCGACTTCGACGAGTTTTCCTTCGTATCTCTTGGCTATGAATTCCACGATGACGTCGCAAAGCATAATGACTTAAATAATCGAAGTCAAATACGTTTTGTGTTATCGGTGGTGATTAGGGATTACGAGGCTAAGGACTTCAAGGACATAGTTGCGATTGATGCAGAAGCCTTCGGAGATAGAAACCCCGTCTACGATGCATACATTTACGTAACATTCGGGAGCGATCTGATAGTAGCCGATCTGGGCGGAACGGTTGTGGGATACATAGCGCTGGTAGATTACGGCAGGGAGGCTAAGATAATATCTTTTGCCGTAAAAAGGGAGTTTAGGGGGAAGGGGATAGGAAATAAACTGCTCAAGGCGGCAATAGAAAGATGCAAACAGAGGGGAAAGGAAAGGATACTTCTAGAGGTCAGGGTTTCAAACGTTATCGCTCAAAGATTGTATAAAAAAAATGGATTTAAGATCATCGATGTCATCCCAAACTACTACAACGATGGGGAAGATGCCTATCTAATGGCTTTAGACCTCAAGGAGCAATAGACTCAAGCAGTTCCTGAATCTTCGGATTCTTCAAAATATCTTCCGGTGGATTCTCCTTAAATATCTCCGAAATGCCTTTACACAACAGCATTATTGCTTTTTTATGATCCGCTTTGCTTTTATGTATATGCACAGGCTGCACGCCAAGCTCGTCATACTGCTTGAAGTGTCCATTTGCAATGCCAGCATCCTCGAATAATCTCTTTACGTGAAATAACGCCAGATGCAAAAGCACGATCTCCTCCTTGTGCATGTCTATCACCCGTATGCAGTTAGTCTGTCAACGAATCACTAAAAAAATTTATTGCTTGAAAAATTTGATCACATACAATGTCATACATACGCATTAATATAATAATCAGTTTAAGATTACTATTATCATGATAAGGATTAGATAAATATAAGCTTTTCTATTCGTGGCTTCAAGCGGTGGTGGATTTATATAAAATCCTATCTTATTTTGGGCTTTCCACAACCCTTATATACCACTTGCTATATGTATCAAATAAGCCAGGGTGGCAGAGGGGCTATGCGGGGGACTGCAGATCCCCTGACCCCGGTTCGAATCCGGGCCCTGGCTTAACTTCTTTTGCATCCTTCCATAAAAATTCATAAAATCTATAAAAATAAAAAACAAATATCTGTTTTTACACTAAGTGCTCTCAGGCTTAACCACCAAATACACTAACAAGACCGACGAAATCAGAAGCGGAATTAAAAACGCCATCGTTAGCAGATACAGGCTTTCCATGGTTGTAAGTGGATTCGGCTTCGCCAGATTTATAACATCCGCCAGTGCCACTCTGACGTTTTCTGGTATAACCGAAACCTCGGCTATCAGGTAGGGATACTGGCTGAATGCATTCAGCATTTCTCCGAGGAAAACTCCTGCCAAAGCTAAGAAACCCGCTGGAATTAAAGCTCTGAAGTTCTTTCTGAGCAGAAAGATTCCCAATGCGGCAAACTGAATTGCTATCAGCATCATTTTTATCGCTAAGATCAAGCTTAAGTCGTATTCAGCCTTTATTCCCAGAAGAGATCCGAACGCATTTGAGAACTTGTAGTTTGCATAGAGATTCAGCGTTTCAGCATAGGCGATGCCTAACACCGCCGTAAGCGTTAGAGCTAACAATCCAAGCTTTGCAAACCTCTCAGTTAACCTGTATGATCTTTCGTCACCCTTCGTGTATTTGTAGGCGAACACTGAAGCCAAAACTAAGAATGTCACGGATAGAGAGGCGAGTATGGATTTGGGGTATAAAGCCAAGAAAGTCGGATTCGTTAGAGCTTTCAAGATGTTTAAGTGAGGCTTCGGTTGGAATTCAAGCCCCATCGGAACGTTCAGAAATCCGAACACCGCTCTGAATCCCAAAGGTATCAGTATCGCCGAAGACATCATGACCAGTCCTATCGCGAAGTGAGTCTCTTGCTTGAACTTGTCCCATCCATACCAATACAGAGTTAACGATAAGAAGTGCAGGGCTATCAGCAGTATCGATAATCCGAAAGGGACGAACATCAGGTTTCCAGCCAAGCCTATAAAAGCTGGATAGTAGCTCAGCAGGAAAACCGTGAAAGCCGTTCCAAATACACCGGCAAGCGCGTATGCTGAAGCGTAGAACCTCATAAGATTTCTCGATGTTTTCACGAGATATTCGTTGCCCTCCCTTTCGCCCCTCCTTTTCATGAACGGTATCACAGCCGAAAGTCCAATTCCCAAGTTGACGAGCATAACGTGCAGACCCAAAGTCACGGCTAAAAACTCCAGAATCATCCCTCACACCTCCAGAGGAATCTGTAAATCCCATAACCCAACGCTACAAGCAGAGCTATGAAGTATAGGGCGATGAGTCCAGCCGTAACGGTATCTGGCGGATTCATCGTGTGTGCCGTCTTGACGTCCATTATTCCGTATATCGTCCACGGCTTTCTCCCTATTTCTCTAACAGCCCAGCCCAGAAAGCTTATAACCTGAGCCACAACCGGTAGCGCAAGCATATAAGGTGAATAAATTTCCTTCTTTCTGATGAACACCATATAAGCAAGAACCAGAGCGGTTACAGCCAAAGCCACGGCTAAGCCAATCTTTAAGTAGTAAAGCGTGTGCAGTATCGTCGGCGGTCTTAGAGCATCTGGAATCTCCGAATATTCGACGTATTTTGCGTTTGGATTCCCGTAAGCCAGAAACAGTTCGATAGATTTTATAAACTTCGGTGAGCCTTCGAGTATAGCAGCGAACTTCTCCCTGTTCCACTCCGCAACGGCAACGCCCATCTCGTGTCCGGTAACCAAACCCTGCAGGATTATGGCGATGGCAGCAAACGCCAGTGAATACTTGAATCCAAGCCTTGCAACATCTTTATTCCTCCTATACGCCGAATAAGCGTAAAACGCAAGTGCTGTGAAAGCCGAAACGGTTATTCCAGCCATAACAGCATGTAAAACCGAAGCCTCGAATACCGGAGACTGGAATGTAATGGTGTAAACTCCGAAGTTCTTTACGGTGTTCCACATTATTGCATCCAGAACGACCTTAACTGGAACGTTTGCCAGTTTTTCCTTAGCCTGAGCGGTTAGAAAACCGTATAGAACGCTATCCCTAATGATCTTACCGCTGAAGGCATCCGAGACAATTTGCCTTACAATCGAACACGGAAGAGCTACGATCACGCTATCCTTAGTCTTCCCGAGCACGTCCATTCCTGCGTTTTGCAACGCATTGACATTTAAAGCTGAGACTATGTCGTTCGGAACGAACAGAGTGAGCTTCGGATATCCGTGCCCGTAATCTCCGATCAATATTCCGGTAGGAGCCTGCATGTAGCTGTTTACGCTCATGATCATCGTTGCGGAGAACCAAGCACCGGTTATAGCGAGAATACCTACGATTATATGCGCTTTAGCCGGTAGCTTCTTCCAAGCGTAGTAAAACATGTAGACGAATATAACCTCCATTAGGAATGCGAATACCTCTGCGTAGAGGGGAAAGAATATGTATTTACCGGCGGCTTCAGTTAAATTGGGCCAAAGCAGGACTAAGCCGAATTCCGACGCTGTCCCCATCGCCGCACCGACGGCAAAGACCATTACGAAACCCTTTGCGAGAGTTCTCGAAATCTTGAGCCATTTCTCATTCTTAGTTTTCAGCCATATTATCTCCGCTATTACAGCCATTAAAGGAAGCCCCAATACGTATTGGAGTATCAACCAGTGGATTTCGATACCTATCATCGAGAGAACCCTATCGCCGAAAGCCGGATAGCTCGCCCAGTCCATCTAACCACCACCAAAAAATATGGAGTCATTATCATTATGTTTATAATGATAATATAAATGTTTTACTGACTATAAACCCAATTTCTTTCTCTTATCTCCTATGTGCCTCTCCATAACATCTGCAATTTTGACTGCATCCTTCTCAACGAACAGCCTACCGCCGGTTAAACTCGGCAGTTCTTTCGTGAGTATCCTTGTTACGAGCTCCGAACCGCTTACGAACGGATCTGGATATACATGCAGTAGGAATCCGCAACTAAGTGCAAACGCTCCGTCTCCCAAAGCCTGCTCTTCAAGCCATTGCGGTGCTGATACAACGACCGGCAAATCTGGCAAATCAACTCCAAGCCTTTCTGCGATGTATTCAGCTGAAAGCTCAATTCTTGCTATGCTCATGCACATTCCGAAGTCCCAGACGGGAGGCAATCCAAGCTCACCGCAGACCTCTCTTATCCCATCTCCCGCAAGTTTTAGTCCTTCCTCGCTCATGAATCCCAAAGACTGCAAGGCGTAAGATGTGCATCCGGCGGACCAGACGAGTATATCCCTTCTAAGCAGTTCCTTTGTCAGATCTCTGATGAGGACATCGTGCCCACCGCTCGTAAGATTTGAACATCCCACAACAGCAGCAACACCCTTTATCTTTCCTTCGGCTATGACTTCGAGAATCTTGTCCGCATTCTCCCTAACGAAGTCTTCAGTAAATCCTACTGTCGCCTTCTTAGTGGTTCCTCTCCTTTCGGCTCTTCTTCTCTTCTTAAAGGAATCTATCGCGAGCTCCATAACTCTCTCGGCAACTTCCTTAGCCTTTTCGGGCGACCAGCTTACGAGTTCGGCACCTTCCAAAAGCGCCACGTCGTCTATCGCTATCAGCTTAGCCCCTTCGGATTTCGCTATCCTCGTCAAGCCGGGGAAAGTGCAGTTGAATTCCGAAACCACAGCATCTATCAAACCGCTCGCTACCAAAGGTTCTGTTCCGAAGTTGTTCGCGCACTGTCCGATGAAGCACGTGCCCTTCATGGCATTCCATCTGCTCTGTAGATCTTGCCCGACGCATGTTGCTCCAATCACTCTAACCCCCTTAGCACCGGCATCCCTTGCAAGTCTCTGCATCTTTTCGCTCGAAGCCACCTCTATCACAGCCTTCTGCAAAGCGCTCTGATGACCGGTTGTCATTATGTTTACGTAGTTCGGATCTATCGCACCGACACCGCTTTCGAGCGTTTCTATGCTCGGCGTTCCAAACATCACATCGTTCATCCAGACGTTCATCCTCAAAGCAACATAGCCAACGGTCAGCCCGAGCCTAAGAACGTGGAGAAGCATATCTACGACATTCGCATTGAGGTTCGTTGAGGTCTTAACCAATGCGTCGACTATTTCAGCCTTAGCTCCTCCCGGCAGTATGCCGAGCCTTCTGTAGACTTCCAACCTCTTCTCCGGCGCAAGCTTCCGGACTATCTCGCTCTCGTTCCATCTCGGCTTGTATATATCATTCAAAACGAACTCACTTAACGCAACCGCATTTGGCTCTATTCCAAGCATTTCGCAGATTTCCTCTAGCTTTCTTTCATCCCTAACCTTAGCATAAGCCAAAGCCCTCGCAGTATTTTCGCAAACGTGGATGTAGCAGGCTGTTCCGGCGGCAACCCTTCTAAGAAAGTTCTTCGCAACTATCTGATCCGCATTTAGTCCGCAAACTCCGTATGGCGACTTTTCCGTAATTCTGCAGGGTCCTTCCGAACAAATGCTACAACAAACTCCGCTCTTTCCGAATTTGCACTTCGGCTGTTGCTTTTCAAACCTTGTATGTGGTGTTTCCAAGCCCTTACCCTTCGCTATCTCAACCAACTCCCTGAAGTCGGGATTCGCTACCTCCAACCTTTCACCCCCGCTACTGTTAGAAGTTTATCTAACAGATTTTAAATTTTTCGATTAAGTTAGAAAAATGTCAACCGAAATTATTATATTCTAACAGGTTTGAGCATATTTGATGGATTCGAAGCTCAGAATATTGGAGCTACTTTCGGAAAGGGAGATGACCGTATCTGAGCTATCTAAAGAGCTTAACCTTTCAAAGGCGACAGTCTCGCATCATATAGATTCTCTTCTCAGGGAAGGCTTGGTTAAGGTTGCAAGGGAAGAAAGAATTAAAAATTTTATAAAAAAATATTATACCGTATCGATTCCCAATGGAGAAGTGGGGAGGCAAATCGTGAAATCTGTAAAGGAGTCGATAGAACGAAGAGATAGAGGCGAACTGTTCAGAAACATCGTGAGGATTTTGGGATACGCATTGCTTAAAACTTCGCCCTATCTTTTCAAGAGGATAGGATTCGAAGTCGGCTATGCTTTGGGTGTGGAAGGCTCGACGTTAGATGATTTAGCCAACCTTTGGGAGAAGTTAAGGCTTGGTAGCGTAAGTTCTTCAAGAACGGAGTTCGTAGTCGAAAACTGCTACTTCTGTAGCGGACTTCCGAACGTCGGTTATCCATACTGCAAGTTTGACGAGGGGTTTATAGCGGGTTTTCTGGCGAAATCTTTGCGTGAAAACGTTAGGGTTGATGAAACCAAATGCTGGGGACTCGGTTTCGAATTGTGCGAGTTCAAGATAAAAAGGGTTTAATTAAATCGTTTAAAGCTATCAGAACATCCTTGGCTTTAACTATCTCCCCTATCGTAATTCTCTCCCTTTCCGTGTGGCAGTAACAAAGCTCTCCCGGTCCGAAGACTACTACATCCCATCCAGCCTTTCTTAGGTTTATCGCATCCGTCCAAGATGGCATCTCACCGTATTCCGCTTTAAGTCCAGCCTTCCTTACTGCTTCTTCGAGCAAAGAAGCTACGTCATCGCTGACAAATCCCTCGTCCTCCTCAACTATTCTAACATCTGCATCTTCCAAATTTTTGAACACGAATTCCTTCAATTCGGAAAGAGATATTTCTGGAGGGAATACGAAGTCTATTCTAAGAGAGCATCTGTCCGGAATGGCGTATTCGTCTCCGCCACCAATTATCTCCTGAACGAAAA
>JALWBF010000048.1 GCA_027016055.1 Archaeoglobaceae archaeon
TGGAAAGAACGGTTGAAGTAGAAGGAAACGAATTCGTGTTTCAGCAGAAGAGCGAAGTTGAGGTTAGAAAGCTTATTTACGATTATAAGAAGTGCGCGGGATGCGGAATATGCGTTTATGCATGCCCTGTTAATGCTATAGAGCTTCAGCCGGTTCACGACATAGCCTTGGGCTTGGAAATGCCTCCGATTATGATAGATCACACCAAATGCGTCTTCTGCGGGATATGCTTCGCATTCTGCCCTCTGAACGCATTCAGATTTATCATCGACGATTTCGAATTTAAGAAAGATCTAACTCCTGCTTGCTTAATTGGAGAGGTTAAGAAATCTGAGAACTGCGTAAACTGTGCTATATGCTACAGAATCTGCCCTACGAATGCGATAGAGAGGAAAATCAGGCTTAAGAGGGAGGATATTCCCGTTAGAAACGAAGGTATCAAGGGTTCGATCAGAATAGATGAGGAGAAGTGCAAGCTGTGTGGCACATGCGTGGAGTTCTGCCAAGCTTTTAAGGCTATAGAAGGCGAAGGCTTGAAGCCTTTCGAGAAAATACTCATAGACGAATCCCAATGCGACTACTGCGAGCTTTGCGAAGATATCTGCCCGAATAAAGCGATAGAAGTTGAGGGAAAAAGAATAATGGAAGGAGAGATGCCCGATGTGGCTGAAGTCGTTATAGATTCCGATAGATGCATATTCTGCGCGAGATGCGTTAAAGCATGTCCTTATGACGGCGTGGAAGTTAAAAAACCGATTTCTGGGAGAATATTACTTTACGAGGGGCTGCTTGATGGGAAGTGCGATCTAACCGGCTGTAAAGCCTGCATTGCAATCTGCCCGACCGAAGCTTGGAGTATCGATGAAGGAAGACTCAGAGTAGATGAGGACATATGCATATTCTGCGGAGCCTGCAAGAACGCCTGCCATCAGAATTTGATAGCGATTAGAAGGGAGAAGATTGATGTCAGAAGGAACGAAACTCCGTGGACAGAAGGTTGGATGAAAGCAGTTGAAAGGATAATGCGTGAGAAGGTTGCGGAAGTGTCGGAAGAAACGGAGGAAATCAAAACGGAAACCAAAATCGAATTTGTGCCGGCAAAGAAACCGGAGATCGATGAAAAACTGCTGAGAAAGCTTGAGGAGATTGAGAAAAGGCTTGGGAATCCCAAAATTAGGAGGTCGATCGAATTCAGCAAGACCTCACTTTAAGCCTCTTCTTTACCAATATGCATCCCGGATCGGGCTTCATGTAGTCCCCGAAGTATGCGTAAGCCCTCGCCCTGCAACCTCCGCAGACGTATCTGTATTTGCATTCTCCGCATATCTCAAGTCTGTCCTTATCCCTCAAATCATTCAGGACTTCGTTTTCCTTCCAGAACGTTAGGAAGTCTTCTCCGCTCTCGAAATCCTTTATGTTCGCAAGTGTAAGCGGGAAGAAAACGCAAGGTTCTATGTTTCCGTTCGCTCTCATAGCTATATAAAATCTACCGCAACCGCAACCGCCTATGAAGTCCGCAAGAACCTTCAGCTTTCCTTCTAAGTTGGAGTTGTAGAAGTGGGTCGGAACTATCGAGCTCTCCTCCTGCATCGCTATTCTTGCATAATATGGTGCAGTCGACATGAAGTTTATTCCGGTAGCCTTCAATCTCCTCCACAGCTCCTTCAGAAGCACCTCTCTTTCCTCTGCACTTAAATCCATCTCGAAGTCTCCTCTGCCGACCGGAATGAAGTTGTAGAGCATGAACCACTGAACGCCGAGCTCCTCAGCCAAATCCATGACCTTCGTAATATCGTGATAGTTCAGCTTGGTTGCTGTCGTTGAGATGCATGTTATCAGCCCTTCTTCGACGCAGTTCTTTATGCCCTCGACGACCTTCTCGTATATTCCTTCTATACCTCTGAACCTCTCATGCGTCTCCTTGGTTCCATCCAAGCTTATTTGAACGAACCAGACCCCGCAATCCTTAAGCCTTCTAACGGTATCCTTCGTCAGCAAAGTTCCGTTCGTCGCTATAGAAACGAACATTCCGTAATCCTTAGCAGTTCTCGCCAAATCGAAGAAGTCCTTTCTTAGCAACGGTTCTCCTCCGCTGAAGGCTATCGCCGTAACTCCGGCATCGGCTAGAATCTTTAAAGCCTTCATCGCTTCCTCCTCGCTCAGCTCGTCCTTCCAAGGCTTTCCGGCAGTTGAATAGCAATGCTTACATCTGAGGTTGCATCTATACGTCACATCCCAAACGATCAGAAACGGTGCTCCGGGAACGAAAGGTTTTCTGACCCCGAACTCGACTAACCCTCTAAGAACGCTTATGAATCCCCTCCTCCAGTATGCATCTCTGAGCCTTTCCTTAAGCAAATCTTCTTTCCCACCAAAAGCCTTTAATCCAACTTCTATGAGCTTCTTAAGGGCTTTGAATTCCAAACTGCTCAGCTCTTCATCGTAGGCGTATGCTTTCAAGTATTTATCGAGCTTGATAACACCATCTTTATCCTTTTTCAGACCATGCTTTATCGCCCTTTTCGTTACCGGATTCGATAAAACCAAGCTGAAGAACTCTATCATCGCATCCACGGTCATCACCACCTAAGGTTTTTATAACCAGTTCAACCCATGAAGATTAGATTTCACAAGTTATAAACCTTTACATCCTACGGTGATGGTTATGGTGTTGGACACAATAAATTCGCTACTCAAACAGTTGCAGTTCAACAAATCGGAAATAGAGATTTACAAACTTTTGCTAAAGAAGGGAGAAATGACCGTAAGGGAAATCGCTGAAGAGCTACAGCTATCTACGAGAATAGTTCGCGAGAGATTGAAAAGGCTTGTGGAAGACGGCATAGTTAGGAGGAAGCTGATAGAAAGGGGATGGATCGGATACGTTTATTATGCGGAAGATCCGGATAAGGTTGCCCAAGTCATTAAGAAGAAGCTGATTGAAATTGCCGGGATAATCGAGAGAATCAAATCGTGAGGGGGTGCCAAAAACGGATACAGCGGTGACGGCGGGGATCGTTATAACCGATGCCTATGGGCACCCCTTATGATAGTGAAATTCAATAATAGATAAATGTTACGGTGATTATCGTCGAAAGCTACACCCCTAATACCCAAGCCACTGAAGTATAATCATTAAAACGTGGAAACTTCAGCCCCGCTTACAATTTCTTCGTCCAATCCTTCCACTATCGGCTTTCTGTTAATGATCCTTTTGCATCTGTATTCGAGCTCGATCTCTTCATCTGGCATAAGCTCAACGTTCCACACAACCGTTGAATACGTCGATGATTGGATAACATCAGCATTAGCTTCAACTTCACCTTCGCACATCTCGTAAACCTTAAAAGATCTCTTAGCTTTTGAGTAATTGGAAATTCTGAGCTTTATCCTATCGCCTTCGGCAATCCTTTCAAAGTGAACCTTGCCCATGATCCTCGCAACAATTCTATCCGCATCGATCGGCTCTTTACCCAAAACTTCACACACCTTCCTTGCCAGCAGTGGAATGATCTTAAGCAAAGCCTCCTCCTTCTTTTTCCTCTTCTGCAACTTCTGCTTTCTTTCAATGTATTCTTTCAGCTTCCTACCAACCTCCTGCAGAGCCAGTTTAACCTCTTCGAATATCTCGGGAATTCCCGCAATAGCTTCCTTCGATTCGGATGTATACGGTATGTTCGTCGATGCCAAGTGAATTAAGATAACCGCAGGAGCGTTGGGCAGCTCGTTTTTACTCTGCTGCAATCCGTAGGCCTTCCAGTTAACGCTTTCCACAGCTTTAGTTAAAGCGCAACCTCCCTGCTGATACAGCAGCGGAATCTTGTTCGCGAATCGGAGGACATCCATTCTATCGCTCTTAATGCTGCCTCCATATGCTATGCCGACTTCGACCAAGAAAGGATGCCCGGAGTAAACCTTGGGCTTTCTCGTGATCGCGTAGACGAATTCCGCTTTGAACTCCTTCATCAAACTCTTCATTATCAGATCCGCTCCTATCGGAGAAAGGCAGTCCGTCGGAGGTGGTAGAAGCTGGACTTCCCCGAAAGCGTTCAGCAATCTTAACGCTTGCTCTCTGCTCAGCGAGCGTGGATTTTCCCTTCCGTTGAATCCGGCTTTGGCTATTATCTCATCCGCAATCTTATCGCCAATTCGAACGAACTCCTCCTTTAAAAACTTCTTCAGATTGCTCGCCCTTGTCGTTCTTAGCATAGCCAGGAGAGTTCCCAGCTCTATTCCGTGCGGATGCGGCTTTATCTCCTTCGGAATCCTCGGCAGCTCGTTGCTTACCCTTTCGAATTCATGAATCGTTCCATCAGGCTCTATGAACGTTATTTTGGCATGCGGATTAACTATGGATGTCTGCCTCAAGTATTCGTAAACGCTCTGCCTTCTTTCCCTAACGTAACTACCGACCATTTCGAGCTCAACCCTCGTTCCGTGGGGACGATGCCATTCGATTAAGCTTTCGCTTATAACTTCGGGTTCGTTCCTTTTCGTATCGATCATTATCTCCATTCTGCATGCCTTCTCTTTCGGAGAAGTCTTCGAAATTATAACTGCCGGTTTTCCGGTTGTAAGCTGAGCATAAAGAACCGCTGAACTAATTCCGAGCCCCTGCTGACCCCTCGTCTGCTTTATAGAATGAAATCTCGATCCGTAAAGGAGTTTTCCGAAGATCTTGGGAATTTGATGTCTAACTATTCCCGGTCCGTTATCTTCAACTACTACCCTATAAACGGATCTGTCGATCTTGGCGATTCTGACCATTATGTCGGGCAAAATTCCCGCTTCCTCCGTCGCATCGAGGGCGTTATCCACTGCTTCTTTAACGCACGTAACGAGTGCTTTGGCTGGATTCGAATATCCCAATATGTGCTTGTTCTTCTCGAAGAATTCCGCAATGCTGATTTCCTTAAGCTTCTTAGCCAGCTCCTCCGCTATCATGATATCTCCGCACCGACAACAGTTTGAGTCTTCGTGACACCGGCTATTCCTCTGATTTCATCCACCGTCTTATTTAGCTCTGAGAGACTGTTTGCCTGAATTATCACAACAAAATCGAACTCTCCGAAAACGTGGTATATCTCCCTAACGTTCTTTATCTTCTTTATCGCGTTGTATACATCCTTCTCCTTTCCCGGCTGAACGTTTACCATGGTAACGCCGATGACCATGATTTACATTTTGCTTCGATTTTTTATAAATCTTGTCGATTCGATTTTACATCATGATTATCCTTCCCAATATCGAAGCTAAAGCGAATTGAAAGATAATAATTGAGAAAAATAGGTAAATTGCTTTTTCACCCATGCTTCTGAACGCCAAATCAACCAATTCGAAGAACCTCTTTCCCATAACCTTCACTTCCACTTCGTTGCATCCATAGCTTATAACATCGCAGTTCTCAAGCCTTAGATTTTCAAATACATCCTTCAAAAACTCGAACACAACCCTTCGATCCTCTTCATCCGCTCCAACCGGTTTGTAACCTATTTTCGGCGATATTCCGGTTTTTGAATGGTTGTCTGTTGAGATCACGGTAACCTTCACACCGAAATCTTCGCAAAATTTCTCGATCTCATTTCTAAAACTCAGATCGACGTTGTTTCCGTCGAGCATCAATATAGCATGCTTCTCATCCCCGTAATCTAAAATCAGAATTGCGATGTATCCGCAAATATTCTTGGTCTCCGCTCTAATTCGTTTAAAGAAGTATTTCAGATTAGCCTTGTCAGTTTTAACCTTCTTCGACCTTTCGATCAGATCCTTCACTTCCTTAATATGGTCTTCGGTAACTTCGAAATTCGATCTGTGCGCGCTGTGGGCTTCAACGAGCATAACATCCCTTCCAGCTATTTCGTTCAGCTCAAAGGGGAGATCGTCAGTTTCATTCTTGCCGATCAATATCATGAGTCTAATTTTTTCAAACGGGAAAACCCTTAAGATATACAGATTTCCTTCTATTTCGAACGGCTTTTCAGCTTTAAGCTCTGCACCATCGCATTTAACGGCTGAAACTATCCTTTCAACGTTATCTTCATCTACGGGATTTAACTCGTGTCCCACGGCTGTATGAAGGAAAATTGAGTTTTCTATCGAGCTCAGGATTCGATGAACCAATTTAGCTCCGCCGATGTTCCTCATAGGTCCGGGATGGAAGGATGTTGAGATCAGTTTAGCTTTGCCTATTCTCAGACACTTGACCCATCCCCTAAAACAAACTCCCACTTTTCTGAGTTCCTTCTCAAAGTATTCCGCATCGCAGGTAAGCCAAAAAAGAAGAAAAGCCTTCAGAAATCTTTTAACGTTAAAGAACTCGAAATTCTTGTCGAGGTATTTTATGAATAGATAACCCAAAACCGAACCGACTGAAGCCGTTGCAACGTATCCCAAAGTTCTGTGAGGTGCCTGAAAAGAGAAGTAATAAGATACGGGATATAGCAGAATTGATAGAATCAAAGAAGCAACGGCACATCTAAATTCTGAAGATTCCGAAATGAAGTAAAAGGAAACTGTAAGCAAAGCTGTAATTGAAGCGGGAGCTAAAACGACGAGATCTCCGCCGAAAATGTGGACAGATAAAATATCAAAAAGCTCGATAAAAGTAAGAACGGTCATCACGAAGAACAGGCATCTCCTCTTGTTAACTGCAAGCTTCAAAAATTTCTGATATATTAGCAAAGCGGTAAGCGTAATCAAGCTTAAAAAGAGATATCTCATGCCGAAGAATGAGCTTCTTCCATTTAAAATCGATGCAAGGACTATGGAAATCACTATGATGCACGCAGATACCAACTCCTTCGGTGTGCTGAAAAGCTTCGAGTAGAATTTTTCCATCAGAGATACGTCCATTGCTTCCATGGCTCTGGCTGGGAATATAACTCTTGCATTCACTTGCCGAACATGATCCCCATGAGCTTTAACCCATCGATAAGTCCGAATCTGCCCTTTCTACAGCTAAATTCGTTGAACTCCCTAACATCATCCTTCTTCCATCCGTATATCAAGAAAGGAACGGGCTCGGCAACATGCGTTCTCACGGCAACTGGTGTTGGATGATCGGGCAGAAGCATTATTCTCGTTTCCTCCAAATCCAATCGATCGATCAGGTATCCGACTATCTTTTCGTCGTATATCGATATCGCCTCCACCTTCTTCTCAGCATCGCCTTCGTGACCGACTTCATCTATTCCCTCTGTATGTAAAACTACAAAGTCCTTATCCTTCAAGCTCTTCAGCACAGCCCTTGCCAATCCTCTGTAGTTCGTATCGATGTAACCCGTGGCGCCTTTTACTTCAACAACTTCAAATCCCAAGCCCCTTCCAATTCCCTTGAGAAGGTCAACCTCTGATATCATAACTCCGCTCACGCCCCATCTCTCCCCAAACTTCGGAAACTTCGGCATCCTTCCTCCGCCCCAGATCCACACCATGTTAGCTTTTCTCGTAACTTCAGGAACAATCTTCTTTGATTTCTCCATCAAATCGATCAGAAGCTTCGCAAGCTCTTTATCTTTTGGCAAATACTTTGAAATCCGTTCTCCTTGAATATCGTGTGGCGGTGTAGTCTTAACGTTGTCATCGAATTCCCTGTCGATCGTTAAAAGGTTTCTATAGCTCGTTCCGTGATGGAATCGGACGAAATCATATTCTACCGCTTCGTTCAAAGCATCTATAACCTCCTTAGCCTCTTCATCTTCGATCCTTCTTCCGCTGTAATCTACCATTATCCCGTTCTCAACGTAAACGAGGTTACACCGAAAAACCAGCTTTCCCTTTATCCCCTTTGCGAGGGCTTCTATTGGTCCTCTGCCGGTGTAGTATTTCCGAACGTCAACACCCAAAATTGTTAGATTGGCAACATCGCTTCCCGGTTCGAATCCTTTCGGTATCGTTTCTGCTAATCCGCATGCGCCCTCCTTAGCAAGAAAATCCATGTTCGGAGTATCAGCTACTTCAAGCGGAGTTTTGTTGCCCAACTTTTTAACCTTCCAATCTGCCATACCATCTGGAATGAGAAGGAGATACTTCATAACGCAAGGATGTCGTTGGGTATTCAAATCTTTTCGAAGGTCTTAAATATGTTAAAATTATAAATGAGCTATGGTTAAATTTATCAGGCATGTATTCGATGTATTCGGTTATTCTCCTTTTCCAGACCTGTTTGAGCATGCTAATTTATGCGTGAAGTGTGTTCATCTCATCGGAAAGGTAATAGATGCTTATGGAAGTGAGTATGTAATTGAACTCGTTAAGAAGATCGATAATATAGAAAAGAAGGCTGATAAGATTAAGGAGAGAATAGGAAAGTATCTTTCGGATCCTATAATTTTGCCCGTCAATAAGTATGCCGTGTTAAATATTGTAATTCTTCAAGATAACGTGATCGATCTATGTAAGGATTTAGCTGTTCTTTTGACAATTAGGGATCTTAGACTTCCGGATGAGATCAAAGGACTCGTTGATAAAATCATAAAGATTTCGGATGAGTATTTCGAACTTTACGCGCACATAAAGCCCCTCTTAGCAAAAGCGTTTGTGAAATCTGAGGTGAGCGAGGCTCTTGGACATGTGAACAAAATAGTGAAAATTGGCGAAGAGTTTGAGAAAAAGTATTTGGAGATCTGCGGGGAAGTTTTTGAAGGTTTGAAGCCAGCTGAATTGGTTTTACTTAGAGAATTGATAATATACCTTTCGAGAATTGTCGAAAACATTGTCAATGCCGCAAAGATGTTTAAGATTATGATAGAGAGGTGATACGATTTGAAGGTTAGGGAGCTTATTTGGAGGGAGTTGGTAACCATAAAGCCGGATGCAAGTGTTGAGGAAGCAATAGACGTTATGCTCAAAAAAGGAATAAGATCTCTGCTTGTGGAGCCATCGGAAGGCGACGAATATTGTATTCTGACAGTCAGAGATATCGTTTTTAAGGTTATAGCCAAGAATCTGAAACCTAAAGATGTCAAAGTTTCTGATGTTTGTTCTAAGCCGGTGGTCACGATTGAAGCGGATAGGACAGTAGAGGATGCGATAAAGATAATGGCTGACAAAAATCTCGCAAGGCTCGTGGTAGTTGAAAAGGGAAAACCCATCGGAATGATCACACTTATGGATGTTATGAAGGCATCCCGAGTTGGTGGAATTTAGCGAAATATTTTTAACAGTTTTTGAATATCCTATAAAGGGGCCCGTGGTCTAGGGGTTATGACGCCGCCCTCACGAGGCGGAGGTCGAGGGTTCGAGTCCCTCCGGGCCCATTACAGCTGTTGTTTTCAAGCTTCGGACGTTCAAAACTTTTTACCGCCGTTTTTAAGGCCATTTTAAGTATTATAAGTATTACGTAAAGTATTTAGAATTAAAACTACTTCACCAAAACTTATTTATTAGTAACATTAATAAAATTGAATGCATTATATTTAAGTGGCAAAAATATTCAAGTTTCATCCTATCATGCATTTTGCAGATACTTTGCAGATACATAGACTTCAAATCCTGCTTATTATTTATTTTGATTTTCTTTTAACAAATTTAGAAATGGAGTTTTGTATAGCCGAATGAATATTATTGTTAAATTTTATGAAAAAATAGTTAAAAGCATAAAAATAGATAATGTTATATACTACAACTTCTAAAATAGACCGATCGAAATGAGCGTCGGTGTTATTATTTGCACGTGTGGTAACACTATAAACGATAAAATTGACATTGACAGGCTCGTAGAGTTTGCCAAAGGACTTGAGGACGTTTCGATCGTCAAGAAAGTTGACATCTTCTGTAAGAACTATGATCAGATTGTTCAGGAGTTGAAAGGGAAAATAGACAGATTACTATTTGTAGGGTGTTCTGAGAGAAGCTCGTTAACTTTTAACGAAGATAAAATAGCCCAGATACTTGAAAAGATTGGTCTTAACAGGGCGATGTTTGAAGTTGCCAACATAAGGGAGCAGTGTGCATGGGTGCATGAAGACAGGGACGGAGCTACGAGGAAGGCTTTGGATCAGCTGATGATGGCTTACGTTAAGCTGAGATCGAATAGACCGGCTGGAGAAGCGGTAAAGTTGGAGAAGAGGGTATTGGTGGTTGGAGGTGGAGTTGCCGGAATGCAGTGTGCCATAGATTTGGCGAAGGCTGGAATAGATGTCGTGTTGGTCGAAAGGAATCCCTATCTCGGCGGTCACACCGCACAGATTCCGTTGCTGTTCCAATGCGAAGGCTGGAGCTCGATGTGCACGAGCGAATGTATAGTGCCGGTAATAGCGAGGGAAACAACATTTAACGACAGGATAAAGATAATAACCAACGCTGAGGTTAAAGAAGTCGAGAAAGTAAACGGTAACTTTTACGTTACCATAGAACAGAAACCGCAATTTGTCGATCCCAACAAATGCGTTAGCTGTGGAAAATGCGCGGAAGTTTGTCCAGTAGAAGTTCCTAACGAATTCGACATGAAATTCGGTAAGAGAAAGGCTATAGACAAGGACTTCGCTTTGGCTATCCCGGATACATACAACATCGTGGACGAATACTGTAACAGATGCGGTGAGTGTTTGAAGGTCTGTCCGACAAACGCGATAAACTTTGATGCAAAACCTTCGATCTATAACTACAAATTCGGAGCGGTCGTAATCGCTACCGGATTCCAAGAGTATGATCTATCCAAGATAGCCGAGCTTAATTACGCTCATCCGGATGTCGTGACGAGCTTGGAATTCGAGAGATTGCTCACTAAAGGCTTTAAGCGACCGTCGGACGGAAAGACTCCGGAAAGCTTGGTGTTCGTTCTGTGTAGCGGTTCGAGGAGCGAAAACGGTGACGGAGTTCCATACTGCTCCAAGATCTGCTGTTCCGTCATAATGAAGCTTGCAAACAGGATAGCGACATTATTCCCGGAAACTGAGATAACGGTAATTTACAGAGACATAAGAACGCCGGCAAAGCTCGAAGACTTCTACAAGATGGTTGTAAATAAGGGAGTTGAGTTCGTTAAGGGAGAAGTTGATGAGATAACGGACGAAAACGGAAAACTGAAGGTTACCGTTTTCAAGGAAGACGGCGGTGAGGAGGAGATAGAAGCCGATATGGTTGTTTTGGCTGAAGCCCTGATTCCGGCCGGAGTCCAGCTCCTTAAGAAGTTCGGTGTCGTTACCGATAAGTTCGGATTTCCGATAGAGTTCCAGCCCCGTATAATAAATCCGAACGAGACCTACGTTGATAGGGTCTTCGTCGTTGGAACTGCTAAGGGGCCAAGTATAGTTCAGGAGAGCGTGGAATCGGGAAGTGCGGTGGCTATGAGAATCGTTGAGATTCTGAAGGACGGAGAAAAGAAGCTTCAGAAATTCGTTTCATATGTGAACAAAGATCTATGCTCCAAATGCGGAATCTGTGCATCGATGTGTCCGCACGATGCTATAAGAATTAAGGAGGACGGGGCGGAAGTGGATTCGGCCTTCTGCAGGGGATGCGGTTTGTGCATGTCGGTTTGCCCGAACCACGCAATCCAGCTTATAAACTTCGAGGACAAGCAGTTGCTCGATCAGGTTGAGGTTGCGTTCAAGCATGCCAAGGAGGGAGAGCCGAGAATCCTCGCCATACTTTGCTACTGGTGCTCGTATGCCGCAGCTGATCTTATGGGATTGAAGGGATTGAAGCTTCCGGCAAACTTTAGAACGATCAGAATAAGGTGTTCGTCATCGGTAAACGCCGGAACGCTTCTGGAGATACTGAAAAAGGTCGACGGCGTTTTAATAGCGGGATGCCCACCTAAGAACTGTCACCACGGCTGGGGTAACTACGTTTCAGCAAAGAGGATCAAGCTCATGAACGAGGCTATGAAACAGCTTGGAATTAATCCAGATAAGCTCAGGTGGGAGTATATAGGCGTTGCGATGTGGGGTCAGCTTGCTAAGGCGATTAAGGAAATGACCGAGAGGTTGAGATCATGAAGGTCGTTATAGATTGGCTCGCATCCTGTGGGGGTTGCGACGTTTCGATTTTGGATTTGGGTGTCAAGATACTCGACGTTATCAAAGAGTTTGATATAGTCTACTGGCCGGTAGCATTGGACTTCAAGAGGAAGGATTTAAAGTCGCTCGATAAAGCTGACATCGCGATCGTGAATGGAGCTGTCAGAACTTCCGAGCAGGAGGAGCAGGTGAAGCTGATAAGGGATAAAGTCGATGTTCTGATAGCATACGGCTCTTGCGCATGCTTCGGAGGTATTCCGGGATTGGGGAACCAGTTCGATGCCGATGAAATACTAAAAAGGGCTTACGTAGAAACGCCGTCTACTACTGAAGGAAAGATACCTCAGCCCGTAACAAAGCTGAACGATACTGAACTGACGCTTCCAAAGTTTTTGGACAAGGTCAAACCGCTAGACGAAGTCGTCGAGGTTGACTACTATGTCCCGGGCTGTCCGCCTTCATCTTCCACTATCGAGGAGATGATAGATCTTCTGCTGAAAATAAAGAGGGGTGAGAAGCCTGAAAGGAGGGTTTTAGCTTCGGATAAGTCGTTATGTTATGAATGTCCGAGGTTTAAGTCGTTGGTTAGACCTCCAACCATCAACCGTCCGCATGAAATCATAGCTGATCAGGAAAGGTGCTTCTTAGAGCAAGGAATTATCTGTCTTGGCTTCGTTACAAGGGGCGGATGCGGAGCGAGGTGTATAAAGGCTAACATGCCGTGTAGGGGTTGCTACGGAAAGGTTCCGAACGCTGTCGACTTCGGAACGGAAGCTATCACAGCGATAGCCATGGCTGGAACAGGAGAAGATTATCTACCTCCGATGAGAATCACGGAAGCTGTTGATAAGATTAGGGATGTTGTCGGGCTGATCTATCAGTTCTGTTTACCTAAATCGAAGTTGGGTGATCTGAAATGAAGAAGATTAGTATCGATCCGAACACGAGGCTTGAAGGACACGGTAAAGTGGAGATAATTTTGGATGACGACGGAAACGTTAAGGATGCTTACTTTCAGGTCGTGGAGTTCAGGGGTTTCGAGAA
>JALWBF010000049.1 GCA_027016055.1 Archaeoglobaceae archaeon
AAGCAGAAGACGTGTCATCTTCTCTACCATCTCGCGATAGTGCATACTCGAGTAGTGAAGCTGAAGCAGAGCTATCTGCTTCTTTCCACCCGGTTCGAAGATGGGAGTCTCTATCTGAAAAGTTTCGGTTTGAGTGTTCAGACCGTTGGAGTGGCGCTTCATCTTTCTGATCACTTCGCCGTTTTTCTTCAGATATACGGCAAGAATATCCTTTTCGGTCATTATCTGCTTTACAGCTTCATCTACCTTGTCGCCGAATCCCAGATAGAGGTTTATCCCGATCTGCGGAGCGAACATCTTCGCCACAAGCTCCGCCTTTTCCCTCTCAACATCATAGAGTGTCTTTTTGCCTATATGCTCGAAAACGAAAAACATCGATCCCAAAACAACAAGGGCGACAAGAAGAACATAAAAGATTATTTTGGTGGAGAGTGAATACCCCTTCTCACTCTGCATCGACAAACCTTACTATACTGTACAGAGAAGGTGCGAAAAGAATTCCCGCTTTTTGAAGTACGACTCTGTTCATATATATTACGGTAGACTGCTCTATGGTCAGGGCGAAAAGCGCTCCATATTTCAAATCTTTGAAGTCGTAGACAAAAACCGGAATCTTTTCACGACGTGCGAAGTCCACAGCCTTTTTCATATCCTCTTCATCGGCTTTCAAAATATAGAACGCATCGGAGTGAAACGGCGGCTCCAGCTCGCTGAAAGTGGCCATCTCCGCCTCGAACGGGATACCGCCGAGACTGTGATCGTAATATGCCTCGATCTTGTCGACGATTCTTTCGGCGGTAAACTCATCTTCCGGTTCGTAGAGTACGGTGAAGACAACCGGCTTGTTGTCGTGTCTTGCCGCTATTCCCTCTTCGAGCATCAAAAGTTTGGGATATATCCTGCTTTGTGCATCAAGAAGCAGTTCGTTGTAGGTATACCCCCACACCGACTGCAAAAAAATCAGCAAAAGAGCGATATACCGCATTTAAAACGCCTTCGTCAATGTAAACATTACCGTACGACCTTCTTGGGTGAAATCGTCGTCATAATTGTATGGAGGTGACGGGTACTTGACCGTAGAATCGAAAACATTCTTTACAGAAAGCTGAATACGAAAACCTGAACGCCTGTCATGATATCCGGCAGAAACATCCAATGTGCTATATGCATCCAATTTGGGACGATAATCGTACCAAATGCGCTCCTTGCTGCCTACATACTTGCCTACTATACCTACAGAGATCTTATCGGTAAACTGATGCAGGTAATAACTTTTCACCATATGTCTCGCGGCATTGGCGATGGGGTATTTATGATCCTCTTTTCCGTAAGCGTATGAGTAGTTGGCATAAAACATACCATGAAGGCCGATAGGTGTTTTAAGCTCCGCTTCCATACCGTAAATGTTGGAGGAGCCGCTGTTTCTGTATTGGTTCTCGGAGTTTATATTGTTAATCTGGTCGCTATTATGCAGATAGAAAAGATTGAGCTGCAAAAAAGAGTCGACTGAAAACTTGTGTATATATGCCATCTCATAAGCATTGACAACTTCAGGCTTCAGGTCTCTATTTCCAACCCTAGCATGATTATTTAGTGTATAAAGTTCCTGCCACGATGGTATCCTACTTGATCTGCTATAAATTATTTTGAAAATATTTACTGAATCTTCCTGATATACGGTAGCTATTCTAGGATTTAACTGTACATCAATATTGGTTACTTTTTCTATGTTTATTCCATATTGGATTGACAACTTTTCATTGTATTTATATTTATCCTGAAAAAAAACACGATATGTATGCCTGCTGGCATTTGGATCCAAAAAAGGAAAAGACTCTGAATAATCAACCACTCCTGTACCACTAAGTCGATCGGTAGTTCGAGTTACAACTTTGTATGTCTCCGCTTTCTCCACATAATAACCAAAATTTAACTGATGATTACTCCATCCGGTGTATTCAGAGAAAGTTGTTTGATATATCGTGCGTTGTTTTGCTTTATGTTCACCATAAAACCCATTAAGATAAACAATGCCACTGCCAGCATTAAAACCATTCGGTAAAAGCTTTGAATCACTTTCAAAAGCGCTATCAATCCATCCTGCTCTCACAATGATATTTAGATTTTCTTTTGCAACATCATAGTCCAATTGAATATACGAGGTTGGAAATTTCGCACTATCACTATTTTGTGGTAGAGCTCCATTAATTCCATATGCACTTCCACGTTTATCATATAGGGTTCTAGCCATTAATTTAAAATTGTTATAATATAATCCAATTCCAAATGAGTAATTTTTCATCCAAAGGGGTACTTCTCCAGATTTTGAGAGTTGAGTATTTACAGGGCCGTATATGCCGGTATAAAGGGCATCTTTCCCTGCCGGAAGATATTTATCATCCTTTTGGTAATAAAAATCAGTAAAAACAGAAAGGTTTTTACTTTTATACCCATATGTTACCCCCCCCATTCTGTAAAGATAACTACCTCTTTTGAATAACAGTTTATTTTCTTTATTTCCTCCTTTAATAAGTTCAGCATACGTTATAACTCTAATTGATCCAGCATATGAGTTAACTCCATCACTAATTCCACCAGGACCTCTAGTCACTTCTATACGTTTTATCATTTCTATAGGCAGAGATAAAAATGAGCCATAACTATCAAAAAAGAGATTATTTACTTCCACACCATCTATAAAAAGTTTACTTTGACCATAGGCAAAAGGATTCGAACCTCTAAAAACGGTATGTTTGTTATCTACATTGTCTGTGGCAATATCTAGACCAGGAACCAATTCTAATGCTTCCTGAAGATTAGTAACGCCCAAAGATTCAAGTTCATGACCTAGAAATACAGAGACAATATATGGTTGGAAAGTTTCATTCATTTTTACAGACTCTGCAATTTTCCCAAACCTTGTCATATCGGAAACAAGTGTATCAACTACAAATGACTCTTTTTCGGAAGCAAAACTAAAAAGTGCAGTAAATAATAAAGTTATAGCTCTTCTAGACATTTTACATCCATCAGTATTTCATAAAAATCTTTATTCTCTTCAAGTAGTTTGTTGGTGTATAAGATTGATGGGTACCTCATACGTCCTCCGTGGATCTGCTCTGTACCAATGATTTCATATGGCATTTTCAATATTCTAAGTAACCTAAAAAAAGGTTTTTCTAGTGCCCCATATGAATATTCTATATTTAACTCTATCATTTTTTTAAACACCTCTCTTTTTAAAGAATGTATTATTAGTTTAGTAGAGCGCATATCTCTATATCTATTGTGTATAAAAATTCTGGATATTTCACCTTCTCTATTAGGATCAATAAATGAAAGATCTTTTTCTATCTTCATCTCATTTTTAGTTGGATAGCCTATTGGTGAATCATGAATTAGTCTTAAGCAGGCTATTACTTCTCCAACTTTTGTCAAAGCAGCTAGATGTGTTGAAAAATTATCATACTCATCAGTTTCTAAACCATCTGGAAAATCCTCTCTCTTCAAAATCTTCAATTCATCACAAGCTATTGCACATCTAAATCGATAAATCTTTTTGATCAATTCTACGTCTTTTGCTTCAACAATTTTGAACAATTTTATCCACTCCTAATCTTTAAGAATAATTATCACAAAGATGAGCTTAAATTTACTCAAATAGTCGTCACTTCGGGTGTTTTATCTCTATTTTGTATAGAATCGAAAAGAGCAGAGGCACGAAATAGAGGTTCAGTACCGTCGCCCAGATGAGTCCGAATCCCAACGTTACCGCCATCGGCTGCAGAATCAATGCCTGTCCGGAGGCGAAAAACATTAGTGAAGAGAGCCCCAGGACCGTCGTTATCGATGTGAGCAGAATCGGTCTGAGCCTTAGTTTGGCTCTCTCCAGCAGCGAATCTAGGTCTTTACACTTTTTTATGAAATCTATCATTATTAGACCGTCGTTGACGACAACTCCCGAGAGTCCCACGATACCTATGAGGCTCGGCATCGTCAGGTTTATACCCATGATGTAGTGGCCTATCAGAACTCCGAGTATAGAAAGCGGTATCGTCGAGAGTGTAATCAGCGGCAGAGTGATCGAATCGAACATCCAG
>JALWBF010000050.1:0-1407 GCA_027016055.1 Archaeoglobaceae archaeon
TATTTGAAGCTGCAAGTTGAGTTTCACACTTGTAAAGCTTCCCTGTTTCTAAAAATTCGAATATGTCATCTTCAGAAAAACAGTACTCTAATAATCTAATTAGTTTTGTATGAGACTTCTTCTTCCACACATAATAGGATTTTTCAGAAATCTCTAATAATTGGCTTAATGCTTCTCTCATCTTTATCAATCCACCATCTACTATATTAGAAAAATTTTACCCTTATTGGTATTAAATGTCAAATAAGGGATTTTCTAATAAGATTTTAAGCTTAAATGTGAGATCATTCTCTCATATATTAGATCATAATCTAACATACAAGGAAATAAAATGGAATCTTCCTGGATATATCCCGAGGATCTCGCAGAAGGAAAAATAACATCTTTGCCAAAAATGAGTATCCAACTACAAAATACACTAAGAAGATCAAAAAAATTAACTTATACAAAAATAGGCAAACGAGTGGTTTATAAAAAAGAATGGATTGAAGAATATTTAGAGCACAACATTCGCAAAGCAGAGCTTAAGGAAGCCTGATGTCAATCAAACTAATGACGCTGGCATTCGAGACCCCATATAAGCCGTCACCAAAAGTTTTCTTGCTTGCAGTATGCGATAACGCCAATGATGAAGGAATCTGTTATCCATCCATAGCAACATTGGCAAAAAAATGTTCAATCGGTAAAACGAACATAACCTATATCGCAAAAGCTTACGAAACCATCGACATCGTAAAAAGAAAGCGTCGTAAGCGAAATAACGGCAGTGATGCAAGTACTCTTTATACGATAAATATTTCCAAGCTTACAGCCGTCGCATTATCGAAAGGTACGGAAAGAGAGGGATATCTTCAGGAATTTGAAAAAGCATATAAATCGGCAAAAAACAATGCGCAGGGTGTTCACTCAGTGAACACTACCAAAAAGCAGGTAAAAAAACAAAAAGTGAACACCCCTGTTCACCCAGGTGAACACCTTAAACCGTCAATTAACCATCAGAGAGAAGATATTTACATATCTCCTCTCTCTATAAGCATGAAATCCCAAGAGTCCTTCGTCAACTACATGCGTGGAACTTACGCAAACCAAACCATAGCAATCACACAAGATAGATACACCAATAAAAAAATGGAAATCGGCATTAGCGGTGATGGGATGCTCTACGATCGGATCACCGGAAAAACCTTTCCAGGTACCAGAGCCAAAGAGATCTGGGCGGGTCTCTATGAGTTGGCATTGCGTGGCGAACTCCCCATCCTAAATCAAAGCAAGGAGGCAAGTAAATGAAACTAATCAAGGCAAATGACTTTTTGGAGTGGATGCAGGGCGAAACAGCGGCGTTTTGCTCCATTCTCCAACTGAAGGAGGCAGAGGCACAGGAGCTTCTCGACTCCAACAAAGAGCTGG
>JALWBF010000050.1:1417-4061 GCA_027016055.1 Archaeoglobaceae archaeon
ATTCATCACAAAACAAGGAGTAAAACGATGAAAAAACTGGGAATTTCGGCAGCGGCGGCGGCAATGCTTTTCACAACTTCGGCAAATGCCGGTAGCATCGGTGGCATGGGTGGAGCTCTAGAGGTCACACAAGACGCACAATGGGCAGCGGATATTGGAGACCGTGCAGCCTCCTACACCAAACAACTCCAGCAGTACTATACCCAACTGCAACAATGGCAAACCCAATGGCAAGATTGGCAGCGCAAAATCATGGGCTTGCGGATGATGGCAAACAACATCGGGCAGCTGCCGGAGAACATGAAGCAAAACTTCCTCAACATGGCGCAGCAGATGAAGAGATCGATGGAACAGGGACAGGCAATAAGCTACACCGCCGCCAATATCGATCAAAAGTTCAATCAAGTATTCAAAGGATATGATCAGTTTCTCACACAAAACGGCGCAACGGCACAAAGTTTTCAGGCGGCATACAAAACGATCTATCAAAGTACGCGAGATACGGCTCTAAACGCTTTGAAGACGTTGGGTATCCAAGAGCGCGACTTGCATAACGATCAGCAGTTTATGGGGCGTTTACGTCAGGCGATGAACAGCGCGCAAGGCACCGAAGCGGCTATCGCCGTTGCGAACCAGTTAGCCTATCATCAAACGCAGTCGCTACAAAAGTTGCAAAAAACGATTATGACGCAGGCGAATATGCAAGCGGAGTATATCGCGGCACAAAACCAAGAAGATCAGATGGGACGCGCATCGGTAGAGAGTTTTGCAAAAGAGCCTGACGATACGAGTGCGGACGATAGGTCGCCGATCAGATACCAGCGATAAGGAGCGATGATGAAAAGATTTATAACGAGTATCGGTTTCGTGGCAATGCTGGCTATCGGCATGACGGGATGTAACGATAAAAAAGAGTCTAATCGCGGTGCAAACGACCAAAGTTTTGAAAAATTTGCACATAAACCGAAAGATACGAGTGCGGATGATAGGTCGCCGATCAGGTACCAAAAATGAGAAGTGCCGTTGAAGTTTACATCGAAGCGGCGGTGTATGCCGCATTTGTCGTGTTCGGTTTCGATCTGGCAACAGACGGAGAAGAAAACCATCGGATATTCGGTGCGGTGATGATCGGTGCAAGTATCGTCAAACTCTTTTTGCTTAACCGCAAGTGGAACCGCCAAAGGAAGCACAATGAATAAAAAATGGAGATTTGTGATCGTAGCGTTACTGCTTTTGCTTGTTTTTTCACCCGATCTTTTTGCGGGTAGCTTAAACAACTTCCCATCGTACACAATGGATAAATTCGATCAAATGATCAGCAGCTTTTACGATCCGATCAAGGGACCTGCAAAGTGGCTTTTTGTGACGCTGGGTTTGATGCAGATGGTCATTACGTTCGGATTTATGTTTTTGCGTCAAGAGATGGAGATGGGCGCTGTGGTGGCGGCATTGATTCGCTTCATACTCTTCTACGGTCTCTTTTTGGCGATCTTCGATCATCCCGATTGGATGAAAAGCGTATTTAACGGCTTTACAGAGTTGGCAAACAGAGCTACGCACGGCAATGTATCAAGCTTAGATAAGGTAGTTGAAAACATAACGCATATGTGGTGGTACATCTGGACAAAGATACAAAGCAACGGTTGGAAACATATCCCCGAGTCGCTGACACTCATCGCCATCGGAGCCATCGAGACCATCGTGGTTGCCATTTTGGTGGGCATTGCGTTGATGACCTATGCCTTTTTTGTCTTTAGCCTGTATGTCGGCGTATTTTGGATCGGTTTCGGTAGCTTCGAGTACACACGCCCGTGGGCGATCAACAGTGTCGTAAATGTCATACGATGGGGTGCGAAATGGTTTATGCAGCTTTTGATCATTTCGGTCACATTTACCATCGTCAATCAAATGATGACCGATCCTTGGAGTAATCTTTTCGATTATATCGCGTTGGTTGTCGTTTCGCTCATGATGGTTACGGTGGCATTCGGTGCAAACGGATTTGTCGATAGCTACTTTAACGGTCACGGCGGCGGTGATAACAGCGTGGGCGTGCAAATGGCGCATGCTTTTGTTTCCAATTCGATACGAAATATATCACGCGGAGCACAACAAGGTGCTTCGGCAGGCTATAGTGCCGTCAAAGAAGCGGCGGCAGCCGGTGGGAATTCGGGTGGAGGAAAAGGAGGTGCTATCAAAACCGCTCTTAAAGCTACCGGAGGTGCAGCTATTGGAGCGGCGGCAGGTATGACGGCGGGCGGCATTCGCAGTTTTACCGGCGGTACCTCCTCAACTGTGGGACAAGGTAGTGGGGCAATGGCGACTAAAGCGGTTGGCGGAACATTCAAAGTCGCTGCCAACACTGCCAAAGGAGCCGTCAACCTGGCAACGGGAGGCGGCAGCACATCGGGATCCAAAGACGGCGGATCCTCAGCATCGACCAAAGACCGCAACGGCTTTGATCTAAGCCAACTCAAAAGCGGCTCAAGCACCGGTGAGATCAAGGGGGCGTGATGAAATACAAAGTGATCTTCAACGGCGATAAGGAGAACTACGAAGCGTTTGAGGATAGAGCAGCGGCGGAGCGTTTCGCTCAAGGCTATATCAACGCCGAAGTTATAGAGGTGCCGAGGAAAGCGGCGCA
>JALWBF010000051.1 GCA_027016055.1 Archaeoglobaceae archaeon
AATAGTCCAAGTTATCCTTCCGAATTCGCTCCTCCTGATCAGATCTATCAGCCTTCTAACGCCCATGACCGTTTCATCGAAATTCAACGTCATTAGGAAGACGTCTTTATCGCTCAGCTCGCTGAACCTCTTAACCGGTAAGCCGTAACCAGAGAGACCGGCGATAACATCGGGATTTATTTCCCTAAGTTCCCTCAGAACCATTTCCGGCATTTTTCTAACTTCAGACGTTGAAAACGTCCTCTTCAGCATGGGCTTGCCTTCTTCGAGCGCGAATATTTCGAAGCTCGATGTGCCGGCATCTATGCCGACGGCTACTGCCATAGGTTCCCCCGCAATATGTGATCTATCTTATCCGTGGTCGACTTCATATATCTGTAAAACCAGACAACGTAACTTCCGTTATCTTCGAAAGGCTCCGAAAACTCCGCACTTACGCCCATCCTTCTGACGTGCTCTTTAAATAGCTTAAAGACTTCGAGATCGTAAAATCTCAGCCTAGTCTTATCGTAAACCTTTTTCCCTTCCTTAACCTCCCTGATGCTTTCGACCATAGCCTTAAGAATTGCTTCTCCGAGCCTTAAGCATCTCCGCTTGAATTCTTCGTCATGCTCATTGAACTCAAAAGCCTGAAAACCCTCCCTGATAACCCTCGAAAACATGAAGTCTTTCCCGTATTCCCCGAAGAACCTGAAGGCGAAGCTTAGATCCGAACAATTCGATTCGCTCGTCGTATATTTTATCGGCTGTCTCTTCATCTTCGGATCCTTTATTACTATCCCTTCCCTCCCCTTTCTGCCCAATTCTTCGATGACATCCTTAGCAACTTCATGAGCCTTTGAAACGTGAACTTCGGCAAGGATGGGGGCTAAATTGAACCCGTATTCCTCCGCAAGTTTCTCCTTCTCCTTTATAGGCAAAGCAACGTTCGTTTTCCTATCTCTTATATCAAAAACGTAGAAATCGATGGTCTTTACGCCGTAGACATCTTTCGGCACGAAGGGAGATTCCTCTCCCACAGCTTCGCAACAAAGCATTAGATTCGGATGATCCTTGAAAAAATCGGGATTTATCAGCATTCTTGCCTTTTCCGTTGTGTATGGGCATATGAATCCGCCCCTCGTGATGGCATAGATGTTTTCCCCGAACATTACAACTCTTACGTTGTATCCGTTCATCTTCTCCTCCAAAACTACCTCTCCCCTGAAATGCTTCTTTATCGTCGGATGCAAAGTTAAAGCCCTCTTTATCTTTGGATACCCCCTAACTACCTCCAAACCGTCGACGGTTTTAGCTATAAGCGTTCCCTCTTCAAATTCCCCGAATTTTCTATCGAGCTTCAGGGCTTCAATAACATCGGCGAAGAAGGGATGCCTAATAAAAGCCTGCCTAAGGATATTTTTTTCCTCAAGTCTTTTCGCCGCTATCGGAGATAAATTAAGAGCTTCGGCAACGAACTTCATGTTTTTGAATACAGAAAGTTCATCAAGTCCCTCTCGGTTATTATCCCCTCAAGCCTACCGTTGTCGACAATTAAGGCTACGCCGACTCCGACTTCGACCATCTTCTTAACAACATCGGATATTTTATCACTGCTTTCAAAGGTTAGAGGTTCCCTATTTACCATTATCGCGTCGTTCGAAAGTAGGGTCGTCAAAGGTTTCTGCAAGGCATCTTTAATATTTCCAGTTTCGAGCATTCTGAAAGCCTCTCCGATTCCGAAGTATCTCAAAATCTCCCTTGCGGTTATCAATCCCAAAAGGACACCATCCCTTATAACGGGCAACCTTCTTATCTTCTTGGAGATCATGAGCTTCATAGCTTCCTCTATCGTCATATCAGGCTCAGCGGTTATTACTCCGATTGTCATGTAATCTCTAACGTATCCGTCCAACCTCGTCTGATTGGCTAAATACTTCAGAATGTCCCTTTCCGTGATGATCCCGATAACCTTGTTATCATCATCAACGATTGGACAGCCTCCAACCCTCTTTTCAAGCATAAGCTCCAAGGCATCCTGCCATGAAGCTGTGTAGTCCACTGTGATAACATCCCTAACCATAATCTCGTCAACGTATTCATTAACGGCTGCGGAAAGGTTTCCGTTGTATCTCTCAACCACGATCCTGTGCTTATCACCACCGCCAAAGAAGTTGACCAAGTCGGTTGCTGATATTATTCCCTCGAGCCTCTTCGTTCCCGCATCGGCAATCGGCATCCTCCTGAAGTTGCAGTTTATCATAATCTTCAGAGCGTTCATTATCGTAGAACGGGGCGGGATGGTCTTAACATCCTTCGTGGCTAAATCCATAACGCTGCCAAACCTCATCAATACCCCTCACGAGCGCAATCCTCGCACAACTTCAAACCGTCAACATCGATAAGCCTTTCCGCAAGCCTACCGCACTTCTCGCACTTTCCACCCATTTCTTCGGCTTCGACAACTCCCGGATTGCTCAAAAGGCTTGCGAATTCACCCAAATCTATAGCAACGCTCAAAATGTCGTTATCCGTTATTATACCGATCAAATTACCGCTGTCGTCGATTATCGGCAACCTTCTTATTCCCCTCTTTCTCATTATGTCCGTAGCCTCTCTAAGGCTTGTGGTCGGCTTGATCGTAATCAACGGAGAACTCATAATCTCCTCAAGCTTAACCTTGGAAGGCACCTTGTTTCTCGCCACAACCTTCTTGAGAATATCCCTCTCCGTAACTATTCCAACAGGTTTGCCGTCCTCGACGATAATTATACTGCCGACGCCGTATTCGAGCATCTTCCTTGAGGCGTTTAGAAGAGATTCATCCTTTCTTGCAGTGCAAACATCCCTCGTCATCACTTCCTTCACTGGAATATCAGCCTGCATTTACATCACCATTTAAAAGTTTCTGCTTAGTTTTTAAAGCTTTTTGCAGGTTCATCCTCCGGCGATGGGAGGGAAGATTGCGATCTTATCTCCGTCCTTAAGCTCGATTTTTTCAAGATCCTTCAAATTTCTACCGTTTATCGTGACTATCCTGTCGTTCCTAATTTCATCCTTTTCATTAAAAACTTCATAATAGAAATCTTCACCCAATATCTTCGAAGCATTGATTATAGCTGATTTGAAGTCCTTGCATTCGACTTCGACGGATTTCGTTTTGTATCTATCTCTCAGTGTTGCAAAAAGTTCTATCCTAACCTTCATGTTACCATGTATACTCAACGCTTAATAATCTTTCATACCCATCCCCTGAGCCTGTAGTATTCTTTAAGCATCTCTTCAAAAGCTTCCCTATTCAAAATACCGTTCTCCGTCGGAACTTTGAAGAAGAACTCCGGAAGGTAATCGTCTTTCCTCCTTAAACCCAATCTTAGGTTTATTTCTCTCGCCAGGTTTATGATTTTTCCGCCGATTTCCAGCATCTCCTCAACGCTGAGATTTTTCCCTGTTACCGCATTGTAAAGCTCTACAACGTCGTTCTCATGCAGAGGACCTATCTCGGGCAGTGTAAGAAATCTGCATATTATAAGACAGTCCGTGAAGCCGTAGAAGTTCTCAAGTCTTATCAGAGTCTCAGCCTGCTTATCAGGCTTAAATCTGTCCAAACCTCCCGAGAGGTTCGGACGATATATGCAGTGCTTTATGTGGCAAGCTCCTCTGTAGCTGACTGCGTAACCCAAGGCGACACCCATAAGTCCGCGAGGATCGTAGCCCGGAGGTTCCAATCCCTTAACGTGAACACCCTCGACTCCAACAAGCTCCGCAAATCTCTTAACGCCTTCAGCCAACTTGTCACCTATTCCCTCCCTGAAAGCGATCTTTCTGATCAGATCCAACAATGTCTTTCCGTCTCCGAACTTGTATCCTTCGACAACACCCTTCTCGCCGAGGTAGAACAGAAAAGCTATGACGTTTCCGGTTGAGATCGTATCCATTCCGAATTTATCGCACATTAAGTTCGCTTCAGCAACGATTTTAGCATCTCTTATTCCGCACAGGCTACCGAATGCGAAGAGGGTCTCGTATTCAGGACCTTCAACCTCTTTGCCGTTGAACTTTGAAATC
>JALWBF010000052.1 GCA_027016055.1 Archaeoglobaceae archaeon
ACATAAGGGAAGGCTTTGCGTTTCTAAATACGGAAGGGTTGAGATGTTAAAAGAGCCGATAGTTTTTAAAAACGTCTCAAAGGTTTTCAGGAATTACTTGGACGTTTCGAAGTTGAAAAGGGAAGTTCGAGACCTTCTTTCCGCCTTCGGAGTTAAACACAGGATTATAGAGAGGCAGGTTATAAGGAATGCGACGTTCGAGATTAAACCGGGGGAGATAGTTGTTGTTATAGGCGCAAGCGGAGCTGGTAAGACGACTTTGCTAAGGCTGATTCTTGGTGCGGTAACCGGAATCAAGGGCGAGAAGTTCGAGCCAACTTCCGGCGAGATTCGGTCTCCAAGGGCTAAGGTCGGTGTTCTGATCCCGCAGGAGTTCGAGCCAGAGTTCGGGGATGAAAGCATACTCGAGCATATCTACGCTAAGACCAAGGATCTGCATATTGCGGTTGAGATACTGAACAAAGCCGGACTTTCGGATGCGGTGCTGTATAGAGCTAAGTATTCCGAACTATCTACTGGGCAAAAGGAGAGGGCGAAATTAGCTTCCATTCTGGCTGAGAAGCCGAGTTTGATTCTTATAGACGAATTCGCATCGCACTTGGATAGCCTAACAGCAATGAGGGTTGCGAGGAAGATCGGAGAGATCGCAAGAAGTGCGGGAATAACGCTTATAGCCGTGACCCATCGAAAGGAGGTTATAGATGCTCTTGAGCCGGATAAAGTTATATACGTCGGATACGGAATTGCCAAGGTTGAAGAATGGAAGTAAATTAAGATTAAGAGTTACATTAATAACTTTTTAACTTCGTTTGATAGCTCATTTAATCCACTCCTAAGATCATTCAGTCTTTCTCCAAGCTGGTTTAGCTCGTTTTCAATTTCATTAATTCTTCCTAAAATAGAATCTATTAGCGGTTGTTTGGCAATCCCTATAACTAATCCGCTAAATTTTCTTAACAGAATTTTTGTAATCTCTTCCAAATTATCTTCTTTTGCTTGTTCACCTAAAGCTATCGGCATTAAACCCCAAGCTTTAGCCATTCTCTTGGCATCCTCTGTAAACGACTTTGCAATGATGATATACATATTCAGACCGCAATCGAGCCATCTTATAATATATCTCTCAACAATATCCTTCCCGACTGTATTTTTCCAATTTTTGCATTCAACACCAATTTTGAATGTTAAACCCTCTAAATCCTTCTGAGCTAAAACATCAATTTCGTGCTCAACCCCACTTCTGCCTTTAACCTTTGCTTTAGATGCATTAAACCCCAAATATCTGAATACGTTTATAACGCATTCTTCTAATTTTTCTCCGACTCTAATCGTTGTTTCAAGTGGCATTCTGTTAAATTCTATGGTTATTCTATTTAGTTTTTCTTGAGATCTCATCTTAGCTACCTCCTCTTTTCTTAATTTTTCTTCTAACCCTCCTAAACTTTCAATAAATACATCCTCTAAAATTGGAGCCGGAAAAATGTCGGTCATTCCCAAAGGTACAGAAATGTGTGATTCTCTAATTTTATTAATAAGTAAGTCGATTTCATCATTGTTTAAGTTTTCATATCTTTTAATAAGGGACTTGTTATCATCAGAGTAATAATAAATCCATATAGAACCACTAGGTGTAAAATCACTAATTTTATATAATTTTGCCTTTAAATTCCATAAAAAGTTTTGAAGTTTTTGGATATCCATATCAGCTAATACACTCTTCTTTACAAGCTTTTGATAAACGTCCTTAAATCTATCGTAGTATTTCTCCTCAAGCTCTTCGAGGATCCTTTTTCTTTTTCCAAAGTTGGATGGTGTATTTTTAATAAATTCTGCAATAAATTCGTCAATAGTTTCCATAGCTTCTTTCAATTCTTTTCCTCGATAAAATAAATAGACTGTATTTGCTATATCCTTCCTTTCTCCAGCATAATAACGATCACGGAGTACTGATTCTTGATAACTAAGAGGAAACGTAAATCTTGCTATTAGTAGTGCTAAATAAACACCTAAAGCTTTGTGATCTTCTTTTAGCCAATCTTCTTTAAACCATTCCATACAAACTTGTAGCGATCAGATAAATTTAAGTCTTATTGTTTTCTAAAATTATTCTTCAATAACAGGACTCAAGTCTTTGTAATTCAATTCAGCAATTAGTCATCCTCTCGGATCGTTTGTGATCTTCTCCGTTTTATATTTATAGAGTGAGTATATAATTGAACTATCCGTTGATTTTAAGTTTAGCCGTAATTCAGGTAAATAATTTACATTATTCAAACTTTAAGTATCTCACCCAATTTTTCTAAACAGAACGAAATTCTATTTTCTAAGCTCTCATCCGGAACGTCAACCACTCTTTCCCTATCTACAAATAATCTTATAGCAAGATCCTGAATATCAATATAATTTAAATCGTAATCCCTAAAACCATCCTTTACATTATTATTCAAAGGTTTGCAGAAGAATATCAAATCGTATCTCCTTTCCCCCAAACTCTTAAATATGCTTACGTATTCCTTCAAGGTTTTCCAGTCCATGGAATTCCAGAAAATGGTGTAAAAGAGGTTGTCATAGATCGTTCTATCGCTTAAAACTATTTCAGCTCTATTCAAAGCCGAATTTTCCTTCTCTACATGGGTTTTTAAAACCTCAAGCTGAAATTTGAAATGATGCCTGCTTTCCCTAAGTTCCTTTAAATCCCTAAAGCCATAGAGCCTCTGAAACTTCTGAAAGACTTCCCTAACGACTTCTCCAACTAACTCCACGTTATATCCTTTTTTTCTTAATTCCTTCGCTAAAGCATTGGCTAAAGTCGTTTTACCGGAGTTACAGGCTCCAGAAAAACCTATCAGCATCCGATGTATAGCTTTGCTGTTCAGAATAAAAGCTTAGCTCGATTGGGATGTATATTTAAAAAAGTATAAAATTAGCCGTTTCTTATAAATCTCTTATATAGCTCCCCGTTCCAGTAGATATCCACTACGAGCGGCATACTTCCGGGCAATGCATGGCTCGCACAGGCTAAGCACGGATCGTAAGCCCTTACAGCCATCTCTACCATGTTCAAAATCCTATCGTCCACCTTTCCGTTCTTTATCAGCTTACTTGCCGCCTTCTTTACCGACAGATTTATTGCCGGATTGTTTTGGACTGTGGCAACGATCAGGTTGACTTCCTTAACTACACCATGACCATCTGTAACGTAGTGATGTATCAGAACTCCGCGAGGCGCTTCAACCACTCCAACACCTTCGCTCGGCTTCTTCTTCGGCAGATTACGCACGTCTTTGCTCGTAATCTCGGGATCCTGAACGAGTTCGAGTATCCTTTCGGCTCCGTATAGTATTTCGATCAACCTTGCCCAGTTGTAGGCTAAGATGTTGTGAACAGGCTTCCTTCCGAAGAAGTCGAACATAGTCTCGTAAGCTTCCTGAGCCAAAGGCGTTGCCATGCCGTCCGCAACGTTAAGCCTTGCCAAGGCGTTTACCCTGTAAATTCCGCTGTCTTTTCCATCCACAAGCCCCTTCCAGCCGATGGGCTTTAGATATGGGAACTTTACGTAGCTCCAAGGTTCCACATGCTCCGCTATGTATTCGAGGTAATCCTTGCCTTCGAACGTGCATATAACTTTTCCATCCGGATCGACGGCTTTTAGTATCCCGTCGTAGAAGTTTACGTGCCCCTTCTCATCGACCATCCCCAGGTAGTTCGTTTCCTGATAATACACATCCCTCTCCTTTATCAATTCAAGGATCTCTTCATTTTTTAGAACGTGGTTCTCGAATATCTCAAGTCCCTTTTTCCCAAATTCCACGAGCTTTTTAGCCATCTCCTCTATTTCTTTCCTCTGGTCTTCCTCAAGCGGTTTCGAAACACCGCCGGGCAATCCGAAGACGGGGTAAATGGGATGTCCAGCCAATATCTCCTGAATCTTCTGCGCATAACCTCTGCACTGCAGAACTTCAGCTACGATGTCCTTCCCCAAAACGTTGAGAAGTCCGAAGATGTTCCTATCCTTCGGATC
>JALWBF010000053.1 GCA_027016055.1 Archaeoglobaceae archaeon
AAAGGGCAAGGATATAAAGCTTGTAGTCGTAACAGATCACACCGGCTTCGAGGGGGAAGGTATAAACACAATGGATCCAAAAACGGAGGATTACCTACGTAAAATGGGAGTTACGATCGTCAGACAATCTCACGTTTTATCCGGTTTGGAGAGAAGCTTTACGAGAAAATTTGGCGGGCTTTCGCGAAGCGAAGCTGTTGCTGAAGCTTTGAGGGCTCTGTTCGGACACGGCTTAAAGGTCTGCGTTGAAATCACGATAATGGCTGCGGATAGCGGAGCCATTCCGATTGAAGAAGTAGTCGCCGTTGCTGGAAGGGAGAGCGGAGCGGATACTGCTGTAGTCGTTAGACCAGCCCACACCAACAGTTTTTTCAACATGCAGATCAAGGAGATAATTTGCATGCCGAGAGATAAAAGATAAGGCAACAACTTAATATTTTTTGATGTCAAATTTTGAGCGATGAAGAGAATTGCAATTTTACTTTTGGCTTTAATTCTGCTCGGCTGTGCCGGGCAAAAAGCTGAAAAGCCCAACGATATTCTTACCAAAGCCGAAAGAGCGGTAGCATCTGCTGACTTGGATGCCAACGCAACTTTTGAATTAACACTCAAATCTCCAAAATTTACGGATTACACCCGTTACGATTTAAGAGTAGTCAAACTGAACAATACAACGAAGATATTTTTCCTCAACTACTCATACAAAACAACGGATTCATCGCTTGCAGAAGTTCACAAGAAGATGAAGATAGCGTTAAAGAATGCATGGATTCTCGATAAAAACGATGCCTTCTACGTTTATACGCCAAATCTGATGTATATGAAAAGGAAGGTTTGCAAGTATAAGCCGGCTGAATCTTTGCCGAGATACAAGTTCATTCCGATAATAACTTGCTTAGACCTTGCAAAGTCCTTCAGCTTTGCTAAAGACGTCAGATTGATTGAAGAAAATAATAGCTGCTACGTTGTAGCATACAAACTTCATTATCCCAACATAGCATTCGCCGAAACAGCTAACGTGAAGGTTTGGATATCCAGAACCGATTACATCCCGATCAAAGCCGAAATCACAGCAAACTTCGGTCAGACGGCTATAACCATGATTACCGAATTGAAGAGCTATAGGACTAAGGGCGTGAAATGCGACATGTCTCTGAACGGGCTAAAAGTAGTTGAGCGCGACTGGTAAAATTTAAATTTTTTTAAACTATATCCCTCGAAGTATCAATTTCAAGAACGCTTCTTTCTGTCTTAAATCGAATGTAACTCGAAAGGGATTGTCCGCCGATCATCTTGGGAATTGCAAATCTGTAAACGAACCTCTCACCCATCTTTTCTGCTTCCACAAGTATTATGCCGTTGCAAACGTATTTCAACTGATTCATAGTTTTCTCATCGTAGTAATCCTTAAGAACTACCAAATAAACGATCAGATTGTTTTTAATCGCTATCTCTCTAATTTTAACGGCGTCACCGACTTCAAACGTGAACTCCACCACGACCTTGCAGTTCGCGAGTTTCTCCAAATCCTCCAACTTATCAATTATGATAGCATTGAACCCCAAAAGCCTCAGCTCTTCCTCGACGATATCCGGTGATTTTAAGGATGGAAGGTAATAGCTTCCGTCGCTTAGATTGTATATAACGAGCTCCGGCGATGCTAGAGGGTCGACTAAGACCAGAATTACCGACGGCGACGGAAATCCTCCGATAGCCCTATCTATAACTCTAATTCCGCTCTTGACTAGATCACCGATATCAACACCCCCAGAGTTACTATCAGCATAATTATAGAATGCTTTATACCGCTGAGCGGATCACCCTCACCCATAACTCCCGCAACTATTCCGGAGAACAGTCCTTGGAAAAGCGTGGCCTGACTCATGACCCATATCAGCTCATCCTTGCTGACAGTCCTCTTGAAAATCCCGCCGCTCGACTTAAACATAGACGGGAAGAACTTCGTAAACAGCATATACATTATGCCCAAGAACGCGAAGAAGGCTATGTATATAATGATCACGTATATAAGCATGCTAACCTTTCTCTCCTTCGCAAGCGTTCTTTCAAGCTCGGCATCTCTCGCACAGAGGTGTAGAGCTTCCGTAAGATCGCCACCTATCCGCAGAACATCCATCAAAACTACAACCACCCTCGTCAAGGCCGGAACCTTAAGCCTGTTACTGAACTTCGCGAAGGCTTCGACCAAACCGGCACCCCACTCGACATCCTTCTGCATCTTCTTTACCTCATCGTAAATACCTCCCTTTCCGGTTTCGGCAACTATCTCGATTGCCTGCTGAAGAGTTGCTCCTGTAGCACATATTCCCGCCAAATCCTTCAAAAATTCCGGTATCTGCTCCTTAATTCTGTTCATCCACCTCTTCTTAATCTCGTGGAAGAAGGATAGAGGGGCTAAGGCTATTATTATGGCTATCACAATGGCGAATTCCGGACGGATCGTGTGTATGGCTAAAATCAAGTAGATCAAAGCAGCCGGAATTGAGAAAACCAGAGAGTATATCGGCTTTTCCCTAATAACGCGTAGAGGAGCTTTTAATAACTGAAGACTCTTCTTCCTTTTCATAGCCCTGACGAACCTACGATAAAGTTCGCTTTCTTTAACTTCTTCCGTCGGCTCTATACTTTCCTCTTCAACCTCAAGAATCGCAACCCTTTCCGTTCCCTTTGGAGTTATGAAGTAAATTAAGCCGGCAAAGGAGATCGATCCGAGGGGGACCATTATGTAGGCGAGAGCATACATGGTCGAGATGTCTCCGCTACCCATCGCAAGCATTATGCTTTCGATTATGAACAGGAAGAGGGGTGTAGCAACGGCGGCGGTAACGTAAGCTTCGGCAAGAAGGGCTAAGGTGTCCAGGAATCCCTTCTGCTCCACCCTTGCCTTCTCAGCGTATTGCTCCGACTTTCCGGCTAAGAAAACGGATATGTCTCCGCCGCTGTCTATGGTGGTAAGCAAACCGCTTATAAGCTCTTTTAGGGTTGGTGAAGGGGTTACATCGTAGAGCTCCATCATCGCAGCATGTAGATCCATTCCGAAGAACTCAATATGATCTACGACGAACTGGAACTCTCTCGCCACTTCCCCGTAGGTTTCCTCATGGTTCGCGAGAGAATATATTATGTCGAGGATGCTTACCCCACCCCTACTCAATGCGAACATGTAGTTTACGGCATAAGGCAGCATTCTCTCGATTTCCCTCTTTCTCTCATCCACCTTAATCGAAGGATAGAGCAGGAATAAACCGTAAACGAGGTAGTAAAAGAGAGCGGTAAAAATCAGGATTACGAGAGCCATCAGTATGTAGTTTCCGACGTTTCCAAGATTTATCGTTATCTTTGGCGAGGAAGGTAGACTTATGGGCAAACTGTAAGGAACTTCGGGCTTGTAAACGTTCGTGAATACCTTCATCAGTTGCGGTCTAATGAACGGGTAAACGATCATTCCCGTTACCGCACCAAAAACGGCTGAAATTATGCTGTAGAGTTTGGCTTCGGCCAAGTAGTAGTCGTATGTCTTCGGAATCCTTGCCGCTTTGAGAAGGCGGTCTAACTTCGCATATTTCGATTTCTCGGCTTTAAGTTTACTTCCGAAAATCGAATACGCAAGCTTGCTTATCTTAGCTTCTGGCGGCTTCATACTCCTCCTCTACCATCTTGAAAACTTCCTCCGGATTCGAATGGTAAGCCTTTATGAACCTCAGGAATTCGGTGGCGGTGATACCCTTATCGACCATATACTCAAGTATCATCTTCCTCTTTTCGAATTCCTCCACGAGCTTCCTTTCATCCCAAGCCTTGAACAGCATTATATCCCTCATGACCTTAGAGCTCCATACGTCGTTTAGCAAAAATCTGTGCGTATCCGTCATGGGATCCCATCTGAATATCGTCATCGTCTTTATGTTCTTCGTAACCGGATCTATCTCGGTGATCTCAGCTATTTCCAAGTTCCTTCTAACCTTCCTTCCGCCGACGAACGT